>DASPGQ010000523.1 GCA_035620555.1 Vicinamibacteria bacterium | reverse complement strand
TGGATTCGTGATGAGCTCGAACTACAACTTGCGGGCTCGACCCGCGGAGCTCGTGGTCGAGGAGGGACGTTTTCGGATCGTCCGAACAGCCGAGACCGAGGAGGAGCTGGTGGCGCGCGAGCTTGCCGGCGGCGGATGAGTCACGTGACGCGCAGGCTCGCGCAGGCCACGGTTCTGGTTTTCGTCGTCGTCGCTCTTCTTCTGTATGTCCTCGAGGGGCCTTCCTGGCGGAGCCTGGCGATGGCTTCCTTGCTCATCCTCCTCTTCGTGCCAATCAAAGGCCTCGTCTATCGCCGGCTGGGCGGCCGGCGGCCTTACTTCAGTGCTCTGGTCGCCAACGCCGCGTCACTCGTCGCCGGACTGCCGTTCCACCTCGACATCTCCTTGCTGCCTCATATCGGCGTCAGCTTCCTGGCCGCAAGCGCGATCGAGACGCTTGCCCTCGTTGGAATCGGTACGATGCCCACGTTCCGACGTTCGTTGCTACTCGCCGTCTACGGGAGTCTGGTCGTGCACCTGATCAGCGCCGGCTTCTTCTTGTCGTTCCGGAGCATCGCGCAAGGAACGCCCTATCTGGTTCTCGCCTTCGTACTCGTCCATCTTCCCACCCTGTTGCCCCAGGGTTGGGTGACAGGCGAGGAGTGACGGGCGTGAGCACCGGCCTTCGCCGCGACCTGGGACTCCTGGGTCTCGTCGCCACCGGGGTGTGCGCGATGTTGGGCGCCGGCATCAACGTGGTTCCCTTCATGATCCAGCGAAACGTTCCCGGAATCGACGGAAATGTGCTCTTGGCCTACTCGCTGGGTGTCGTGCCGGCGCTTCTCGCGGCGCTGTGCTACGCGATCTTGGCCTCGGCCATGCCGCGCGCCGGTGGAAGCTATGTATTCGCGAGTCGAGCGCTCTCGCCGTACCTCGGCTTCGTCGCCAGCTTTTCGCAGTGGTTCGGCATCTCCATGGCCATCGGCGTCGTTGCCTACGTTCTGGTTCCGTTTCTTCGCGACATCGCGGCCAGCGTTTCGTTCTCGGGGGTCGCCGCCTTCCTCGAGACATCCGCCGTGCGGCTCGTCGTGCCGCTCGCGTTCCTGTGGTTGTTCACGGTCGTCAATCTAATGGGTACGAAGACCTACGAGCGGACGCTCGTCCCTCTGATGGTCCTCATGTTCACCGGTGGCCTCGTAGCAATACCCGCGGGGTTCCTGTTCGACCACGGGGACTTCGTCGCCGCGGTCGAAGCCCGCGAGGGCGTGCAGATCGCCCTTCCTCCGCCCGAAAGCTACGACTGGGAGCGGATTCTCACGGCTTCGGTTTTGTTGTTCTCGAGCTTCATCGGCTTCGACGCCGTAGCCCAGGCCGGGGGCGAGGCGAAGAACCCGTCTCGCAATCTGCCGCTCGCAATCGTCCTTTCGATCGCGAGCGTCGGCGCCTACTACATGAGCTTCACGGCGGCCATCTACCACGCCGTTCCCTGGAGCTTCATCGCTGAGCGAGCCGCCACTACCGACCTGACTGCGCCCGGTCTGCTCGCTTATCTGCTGCCGCCGGCCTTCTCCGTGGCAATCGTGGCGGCGGCGACCATCGCTCTCGCCAACGATCTACCGGCCATGATCCTCTCGGTCTCGCGGCTCATGTTCGCCTGGGCCGAGGACGAGATTTTTCCGAGAGGCTTCGCCGCGATCAACGTGCGCTACCACACCCCTCACTGGGCGATCGTCGCGAGCGCGGCAACGGCCTCGGTAGGGATTCTTCTCAACCATTCGGCGGGAGATTTCTTCGTCGGGGTGGATCTTCTAGTGACATCGATGCTGGTGAACTTCTTTTTGATGGCGCTGTCCGTCGTTTTTCTTCCCTCGCGCAATCCCGAGCTGGCGCGGCAAGTCCGTTTTCTGACCGGTCGGCGGGCACAACTCCTGGTGGGTGGCACGAGCGCGGTGCTTCTCACGGTGCTTATCGTTCTCCAGGTCGTCAAGGATCTGTCCACGGAATCCGACGCCTGGTACTACCACGCGTTCTACACCTATCTCATCGTGCTCGCCGTGGCTTCTTGCGTCTTCTTCGTTCGCTGGCGGAAGCTCGAGCGCGCTGGAGTGGACCTGCACGCCCGTTTCAGGGGGCTACCGCCCAACTGACCGAGATCTCGACTCGCGCCCTCGCCTTGGAGTCATACCACGTGGACGAGCTCGCCGTATTCCTTGAGCACGTCGTCGTTGGTCAGCAGGATGAGAGGTTCCGATAGGCTTTGCGCGACGAGCATGCGGTCGAACGGGTCCTTGTGAATCGGGGGAAGGGCGACGAGCCTTTCAGCGTGGCCGCCCGTGACGGGAAGCTCCACGAACCCCATGTCAATCAGCGCCGACCGGAGCTCGCCGAGATCAACGTCGAAGTCATCACGCCCCAACCCGAGCTTGATCGCGATCTCCCAGAGGCTCGCGGCGCTGTAGTACACATCGTTCCGCGGGTCCTCGAGGAGCCGGCGAGCTTTCTTCGAAAGGCGCCGGCTCTGGGCGACCGCCCAGAGCAGGAGATGAGTGTCGACCAGGAGTCGCATCAGCGCTTCGTGAAAGCGCGAATCATTTCCTCCGGGAGGGGCTGGTTGAAGTCGTCAGGAATCGCGAACCGTCCGTCTAGTAATCCCAAACGCCGCTTGCGGCCCCTTTTCTCCGACTTATCTAACTGCGTAAGTCGTGCGACAGGCTTGCCGGCTCGGGCGATGACCACGTCCTCGCCCGAGGCCGCGTCCTCGACGAGTTGCGACAGCCGCGTCTTGGCCTCGTAGATATTCACCTGCTTCACCGAAGCACCCTCATGGTCTAGTCTAGTTGGTCACACCCGGAATGGCAAGTTTTTGAGCTGTTTGATGACTTTCAGAGACGTCAACCCTCAACCGAGCCGAAACGATCGTGAGCTCCAGCCGAGCTCGAGATCCGTGCGAAGCCGGGCGAGCTCTCGCGAAAGACGCGCCCGATCGGCATGTTCTCGCAGATTCTGGCCGAGTCTTCCACCGATCCTTGGCGCCGCCCCGAGGACGCGGTCCAAATCACCATGTTCGGTGACGAGCCTCGCCGCGGTCTTGATGCCGACGCCGGGCACACCGGGAATGTGCGTCGTGCTGCTTCCTGCGAGGGCCCACAGATCGACGAGCTGCTCCGGGCGTACGAGAAACTTCTTCGCGATGTAACCGGCGTCTAGTGGCCGGCGATTGAAATGGTCCCACACGCGGATTCGGTCCGAGACGAGCTGGCAGAACGCGGTGTCGGTCGAGAGGATCGTCGCCTGTCCCTGGTGAGCTGCGATCTTCTCAGCGAGCGTGGCCATGACGTCGTCCGCCTCGATACACGGCTTGTCGACCGAGGCGACCCCGAGCTCGGAGAAAGCCGAGCGGTAGCGGGTAAGGCCGGAACGAAGCGGCTCCGGCATTGGCTTTCGGCCCGCCTTGTACTCGTCGTAGCGCTCATGGCGCCACGTCGGGCCTTCCCCGTCGAATACCGCCACCGCGTGGCTCGGCGTAAACTCCTTCAGAGCACGGCCGAGGGACTGCCGACAAGCGTCGAGGGCGGAATCGAAGTGAGCAGACGCATCGTCGTCGGGTGTCGCGGCGTAGATCCGCCGAATCAAGTTCAGCGCGTCAACGACGAGAAAGTGTATCACCGAAGGCGCGTCCTTGGTTTCATCAGCCTGCTGACTAGAGTCGCCGTGGGGCGTCGGTCAGGCCGGCCGCCTCTCGAATGACTGCGAGCAACTCATCGACCTCGGGATCGTGAAGTTCTTGGTCCGCGCTCACGCGCGCGCAGGCGACGATCACTTTTCCCAGTTGTGAAGGGGCTAGCGCCCCGTTCTCGTTGGAACTGGCCAGGACGTCGAAGGCGACGGCCAACTCGCGACCTCGATGGTGAGCCTCGGGCGTGAGACGTTCGGTGCAGGTGCGTCCCAGGAACTCGATGATCCTCCCTTGAACGCTCTGCGGATAGGCCGCATAGACCGTGAAGAAGAAGAGCCCGGTCAGTATCGTCACGCCGATCGCCAGAGCGGCCCCCACCACGAGCCAGCCGAGCCGTCTCCGCAACCCTGGTACGCTCGCCAGAGCGTCGGTAATCGAGGAGCCTGCAGCCAGACTCGCGACGTCATCCGTCGAACGACGAGGAACGACCGGCTTGCGGGCGGGTGCTGGGGGAAGCTTTCGCAGGAAATAAGTGGCGCAGAGGGCGAACACCGCCAGGGCGGGAAGCAGAATGGAGCCCGGGATCCAGACCGGATCGCCAAGGGTCTCCAGGTCTGCGAGGTTGACGAGAGCGAGCGCACTGAGGTTGTTGGTGAAATGTATCGCGACGGGAACGACGAGGCTTCTCGACGACATCGCGGCAACGCCGAGGACGATGCCTGCCGCCGCGAAACTGGGAAAGGGGAGAACGTGCAGCGCCATGAAGAGAAACGACGTCCAGAGCACCGCGGCCGTCCGGCTCATACCACGGAGAAACGCGCCCTGGATGAAACCGCGAAAGAGCAGCTCCTCGGAGACGGCTGCTCCGACTCCTATGGTAGCGATCTTGAATATCCAGTCGGCGGGCGTCTCGGCGCGAATCATTCGAAGCCAACTCTGCTGGATCTCTTCCGAGATCGGATAGAGCTCCTGGGTGAGAGTCGACAACTGATCGTTCAGAACCACAAAGGAGAGTGCGAGAGGAAAGGCCATCAGGAGGTCGGCGGCAGAAGGACTACGAAGCAGGAGAGTCTCCCTGGCGTCGAAACCGAAGTAACTCACCGCAAGCACGGTCACGGCGATCAGGATTACGGGTGTTACGACGAGCAACCACGTTTCCTCGAGCTCGAGGCTCATGAACGCGATTCCCACCACCACGTTAAGGACCAGGGTCACGGCGAATAGAGCCACAGCCACTGCCGGCGTGGGAACCTGTCCCGCTTCCTTCGGATCCATGATCGTCACTATAAGATGCCGAGCCCGGCCTTCCAAGCGCCCCGATTGAGCCGAGCGAGCTAGTGCGATAATCTCTCGCGCTTGAATCAGGTTTTCGACATTCGAGGAGGTGAGCTCGATGATTGGCTCGGGGAAAATCCGGGTAGTGGCTTATGGTATGGGGCAAATCGGGCTCGCAACGGCTACGAGGCTTCTCGGGCGCCAGGACATCGAGCTGGTTGGAGCCATCGACAACGATCCGAAGATGCAGCAGCGCGATGTGGCCGACCTGGCAGGTCTCAAACAGCCTTCCGGCGTCCGTTTGTCCGACCGGGCCGATGAGGTTCTTCAGGTCACACGACCCGACGTCGTGATTCTGTCGACGGGGTCCCGATTCCCCTCGGTCCAATCTCAAATCCGGGACTGCATCAAGGCGCGCTGCCATGTAGTGAGCTCATGTGAGGAGCTACTCGCACCCCACGTACAGTACGCGGCCCAGGCCAAGGAGCTCGATCGGATGGCAAAGGATGTCGACGTGGTGGTCCTTGGAACCGGGGTCAACCCCGGTTATGTCATGGATACGATGGCTCTCGTCGCCACGGCCCCCTGCATCGAGGTGAAATCGGTCTCGGTCGAGCGTGTCGTCGACGCGACCACTCGACGGGAGAATCTGCAGAAGAAGATCGGCGCCGGACTGACGCCGGCCCAGTTTCGTAAAGGCGTGAAGAAGAAGGAGCTCGGACACGTCGGTCTTCTGGAGTCGACCTATCTGGTGGCGGAAGGAATCGGATGGACTCTTGAAAAGGTGACGGAAAAACTCACGCCGGTCCTGGCCAAGAGGGGAACGAAGACCCCCTGGGTCACCGTGCGGGCGGGGCAGGTTGCCGGAATTCATCACGTCTGCCGCGGTTACCGCAACAACAAGGAATGTGTTTCGCTCGACCTCCAGATGTTCGTGGGCGCCAAGAAGCCTCACGATCGCATCTCGGTAAACGGCAAGCCCGCGGTCGAGCTCCTCTTCGAGAATGGTGTGGCGGGAGACGAGGCAACCGTGGCGATGTTGATTGCCATGGTGCCGGCGGTGGCGAAGATGGAGCCCGGCCTGCGAACCATGATCGACGCGCCTCTTCCGCGTTATCGCGCGGGTAACTGAGAAGGAGTCCGGCTACGCGGATCCCGTTCGTCCTGGCCGGCGTAGCGCTCGGTTTGCTTCTGAGTTTGATGGCGAGGCTGGCGGAGCCGAACGGCCGGCGGCGAGCGCTCCTCTTCATGACGCTCCGGCTGCTTCTCTTCGTCACCGTGGCGTTCTGGGTCGACCGCAGTTTCGGGTCGCTCGCCGCCCTATCTGTTTTGGCGGGCGCGGTCTTCACCCGCGGAGCGGTCCTAATCGCTTCGAAGAAGACATGATTTCGCGCAGCCGTGCGTGGCGGATCATCAAGGTGGCGATCGGATTGGTCCTGCTGCCCCTTGGAATCATTGGCTTGTTCGTTCCCGTGCTCCAGGGCGTGTTGTTTCTTCTGGTCGGATTCATGCTGCTCGCGAGCGAGATACCCTGGTTCGAACGCTATCAAAAAATGCTTCACGCGCGTTACCCCCAACTCTTCGAGAAAGCCCACCGTCTTCGGGATCGCTTCCAGGGCTGGTTCCGGTGAAGCGGGAAGCTGCCGCCGGTCGCGTCGAATCCCTGAGGACTGCCATCCGGCACCATGATCATCTCTACTATGTGAAGGGAAGCCCCGAGATATCGGACGCGGCTTACGATCGGCTGCTAAGGGAGCTTGCCGAGCTCGAAGCCGAGTTTCCCGATCTCCTAACACCGGACTCTCCCACCCAGCGCGTTTCTGGGATGGTCCACAGCGCATTCGCCGAGGTCCGCCACCTGGCGCCGATGCTCTCGCTGGAATCGCTGATGACCGAGGCAGAGGTACGTGAGTTCGTGAAACGTGTCGAAAGAGGTCTCGGCGCGAGACCCTCGGCATACGTTGCCGAGCCCAAGTTCGACGGCCTTTCGGTGGAGCTCGTTTACCTGGAAGGCCGATTCCTCCGCGGGTCGACACGGGGCGACGGAAGCTCAGGTGAGAACGTCAGCGACAATCTCCGCACCATACGTGCCTTACCGGTGGCTCTGCTCACCGACCGTTTCCCCGCTCCGGGAACGATCGCCATCCGTGCCGAGGCGATCATGAGACTCTCCGACTTCGAGAGGCTCAACCGCCGAATGACCGAGATGGGCAAAGAGCCGTTCGCAAACCCGCGAAACGCTGCCTCGGGATCGCTGCGCCAGCTGGATACCGGTATCACCGCGAACCGACCTCTCGACCTCTTCGCTTACGAAGTCATGTATGCGGATGCAGTCAATCCGAGCTCGCAGTCCGAGGCTCTCGAGCTCCTGGACGCCTGGGGTTTTCGTGTGGAGTCGAGCACGCGTACCTGCAGGGACATCGATGAGGCAATCGCCTATCACGACGAGCTCGAAGCCAGGCGCGAGGAGCTGGATTACGAGCTCGACGGCGTCGTGATCAAAGTCGACCGTCGCGACGAGCAAGCCGAGCTCGGTGAGCGATCGCGAAGCCCCCGGTGGGCCGTGGCGTTCAAGTTCGAGCCCCGGCAGGAGATCACCGACGTCATGGACATAGCCGTGCAGGTGGGACGTACCGGCAAACTGACCCCGGTCGCGCTGCTCCGCCCGGTCGACGTGTCAGGCGTGACCGTCAGCCGTGCCACGCTCCACAATCAAGACGAAGTCGATAGAAAGGACGTTCGCATCGGCGACAGAGTCCGCATCCGTCGCGCCGGAGACGTCATCCCCGAAGTGGTCGAGGTACTGGCGGAGCATCGCAAGGACGATGCGAGACGTTTCCGCATGCCCGAAGAATGTCCCGTTTGCCGCTCCCCGGTGGTCAGCAAAGGAGCGTATCACTACTGCACCGGAGGATGGGCCTGCCGCGCTCAGCAAACGGGCCGAATCCAACACTTCGCGAGCCGCGGTGCCATGGAGATCGATTTTCTCGGCGAGAAAACGGTAGCGCAGCTCGTCGAGCGCGGGCTGGTCGAAGACCTCGCCGATCTCTACGCCCTCGACAAGGAGGACGTGCTCGGGCTCGAGGGCTTCGCCGATAAATCCGCCGACAATCTCCTCAACGCGATCGAGGCATCCAAACGGGCGGAGCTCGACCGATTCGTCTATGCCCTCGGGATTCCCAACGTCGGACAGCACGTCGCCCGTGTCCTCACGAAGCACTTTGGAAGCCTCGACGCAATCATGAGGGCGAGCGAAGGCGAGCTTCGTTCCGTGCACGAGGTCGGCGACGAGGTCGCTCGCGCCGTGGCCGATTACTTCCGCGACGAGCGTAACCGGCAGGTGATCGAGAGAATGAAGCAGCACGGCCTCGAGCTCGAGAGCGAAGCGAGAGCGACCGATCGAACGCTCGAGGGCAAGAAGATCGTGTTCACGGGAACGCTTTCGCAGCTCGGGCGCGCCGAGGCCAAGCGCCTCGTCGAGGAGCGCGGAGGCCGGGTAACCTCGACCATCAGCAAGGGGACCAGCTTCGTCGTGGTGGGGGAGAATCCCGGCTCGAAGGCGGAGAAAGCGAAGGAGCTCGGGGTCGAGAGTCTCTCGGAAGAGGAGTTCCTCGCGCGCATCGGTCGCGTACTCGGTGAGAGTCAGACTTCAACGGGAGGGTAGGCGCAGCTCGAAGCCCGCGCCTCCGAACGGGGAGTCGAAAAGGCTGATCGAGCCTCGATGGCGCTCGACGATCGCCTTGACGATGGCGAGGCCGAGACCGCTGTGCTCGCGCGAGTTAGCCGCGGCGGGACGGTAAGAGAAGAAACGATCGAAGACCCGGTCGCGATGCTCCGGAGGGATGCCGGGGCCCTGGTCCTCGACGCGCAGTATCGCGCCGCCGTCGCTCTGCTCGAGACTGACGCGGATGCGACCACCTGGCGGTGAGAACGACACGGCGTTGTCGACGAGGTTCTCCACGACTTGGGTGAGGCGGTCGGCGTTCCCCTCGACGGTAACCGGTCGCTCGGGGAGGGCCGTTTCGATGCCCGAGTCGCGAAATCGCTCCGCGGCGACCACTCCTCGGACTAGGGCGTCGAGGGCTACCGGCTGCGGGTCTTCGCCCGCATCGGGATCCGCGTCGAGGAGCGTGATCTCCCGCACGGAAGACAGCAGCCGCTCGAGTCGAGTGATGTCCTTCTCGACAAAGGCCACGAACCGGGATCGCTCTTCGCGGTCGTCGATGTCTCTGAGCATCTCGGCGGCGGCGCGGATCGATGTGAGCGGGTTCTTGAACTCGTGAGAGACGTCGGCGGCGAAGGATTCGATGAAACGCATGCGCTCGTCCAGCCTCGACGAGAGCTGGGAAAGCGCGCGGCTCAAGTCACCGATCTCGTCGAGCCGGTTCGAGCCGCCAAACTGGCCTTTCAGTCGGCCGCGCCGGTCCAGGATCGCCGCCGCTTGCGCACGGAGCTGTTTTAACGGGCGCGAGATCGTCGTCGATACGAGAAGGCTCAAAACGACGGCGACGGCAACGGTGCCGAGTAGAAACTGGAAGATGGCGAGACGCACCTCGTAGAGGTCCTGGAGTATGTAGAACGTGGACTGCGAAACGAGAACGGCGCCGTCGACTTCACCCTCGTTGTAGATGGGAAGTGCGCTATACAACGTCACCGAGCGTTGTCCGCCCGGGGTAATCCTCGTGGCGGCTCCGTAGTTGCCTTCGAGCGCCTGGCGCACCTCGGGGCCGGAGAAGGGCGTGTCGGCCGAGTAGTAGCCGTCGGCGGCGACCGGGGCGGGAGGCTCGCCAAAAAGCCCCGACGCCGTTCGCACCAGGTACGATCCAATCCGGTAGAGGACGCTCGAACGTGGATCGCGTCCACCTTCGTTGGGCGTGGTCGCGTCTTCCTCCCCGATTCGTGCGGGGCCGAGCCGGCTCGTGTCCGCCAGAAGCCATCCTTCTCGATCGAGCACGCGGATGCGAGCCGAAGTACGCTGCTCGAGACGGAGGAGAATCGGCTCGATGACGGACTGGGACAGCGGGCCACGCTCCGATAGCGCAGCGGTCAGCAGGCGTCCCTGCTGGACCATGGACTGCTCTTGTGCCTGGAGCAGCTTGCGCTCGTAAATCGCCAGATAGGACGCGCCCGCGGCGGGAAAGAACACCAGCAGGACGTTGAACGCCAGCAGGCGAATGGAGATCTTGGAGACGAAGCGACGCATTGGCGCGTCAACCTTCGCGGTAGCGGTATCCCAATCCGTACACCGTCTCGATGGCGTCGAAACTCTCGTCGAGATCGGCAAACTTCTTCCGCAGTCGCTTGACGTGGCTGTCGATCGTACGCTCGCTCACGTAGGCATCGTGCGGATAGCACTCCTCCATGAGCTGGGCGCGGGACTTGACGTGGCCCGGTCTCCGGGAGAGTGCGTGCAGAAGCATGAACTCCGTCACCGTCAGCGAAAGAGGGCTCCCGTTCCACGCCGCCTGGTAGCGGTTCAGATCGAGCGACAACTGTCCGATTGCGATTTTCTGCTCGTCGCTCGCGGGAGGTTTTCCCAGAAGGGCCAACCGTCGGAAGAGCACCTTGACTCGGGCGACCAGCTCCCTCATGGCGAAGGGCTTCACGAGATAGTCGTCGGCACCCAGCTCGAGACCCAGGACGCGGTCGAACTCCTCGTCGCGCGAGGTCAGGAAGATGATCGGCAGCGACTCGCTGACGCCGCGAAGCTTTCGGCACAGTTCGAGCCCGTCCATTCGGGGCATCACGATGTCCAGCACGCAAACGTCGGGAAGGGCCCGCGAGAACGATTCCCAGGCCGCCAGGCCATCGGGGAAGAGATCGACATGGTACCCCTCTCGCTCGAGAGCGTAACCTACAGTCTCGCGGAGATTTGCCTCATCGTCCACGATCGCCACCCGGCCGCCCGTCGCGCTCATTCAGTATCAATCTAGCGCCAAATCACCTGCCCGGCTACCGCGTCACATTTTCGCCACAATCTTTCACGGGTTTTGCACGTTTTGCCCACCGGAGCGCCTTGTCGCGGGTGTCAACTGGAAGAGCGCCCCTAAAGTTGGAGGAGAACAACAGGAATGGAAATGATAGCCGCGATCTTGACCTTGCTCGGCTTTCTCGCCCTGATCGCCGCTTTGCTGGTCCATTGGAGCAGGGACCGCTCGTGCGAGGACGAACGTTCGGCGTTCTCAGCCGGTGAGTAAGATCTCGCGTTCCGCTTTGATCTCGCGAAGCCGCTCCTCGAAGAAGAATTCCCGCTCTCCGAAAGCCGGCTTCAGGTCCGAGAGCCAGGTGGCTCGAGGGTCGAGCTCGGCGAAAAAGATCCGGCCCACCCACTCGGGGTCGCGGCCCTGAATGAACTTCAGCGCGAAGAGCTTGCGACCGCCGACTTCCGTAGTCCCCTCGATGAGCACTTTGCCCGGCATCGCCGACATCGACGGTCCCCGCACTGTCCGAGCCAGTCCCGACACTTGGCGATAGGCTACGTTGAAGATCTCGAAGGCACGAGCGAGAGGAATCTCGAAGTAGCTCTTCGCCCCGGTGTTCCGCTCTACGAACATGTAGTAGGGAACGGCTCCGAGCCTGACTTCTTCGGTCCACAACCGGGCCCAGACGTCGGGGGAATCGTTCACGTGTCGCACAATCGGAGATTGGCAGCGCACCACGGCGCCCGTTTCGCGCACCCGACGCAGGGCCTCCTGGGCGATGTCGGTCTCGAGCTCTCGGGGGTGGGTGAAATGGGCCATGAGAGCGAGATTGCGACCGGAGGCGACGACCTCCGCGAACAGCCGTAGCAAATCGTCGGCGTCATCGTCGCTGACGAACTTGTAGGGCCAGTAGGCAGGCGCTTTGCTACCGATGCGGATGCTCTCGAGATGCTGAAGCGATGGATCCAGGAGCGGCTCCAGATAGCGCCGCAAAACCCTGGATTTCATCACTAACGGGTCGCCGCCGGTGAAGAGCACGCTTCTCACTTCTTCGTGGTGGCGGACGTAATCAAAGAGCTTGTCTGCCTGGCGCGCCGCGAACTTGAGCTCGTTGATCCCGACGAACTGGGCCCACCGGAAACAATAAGTGCAGTAGGCATGGCAGGTCTGACCCGCCTCGGGGAAAAAGAGCACCGTCTCACGGTATTTGTGCTGCATTCCCGGAAGCGCTTCGCCATTCAGGACGGGAACATTGAGCTGGATCTGGCCCGCCGGATGCGGGTTGAGCTTCCGTTGGATCCGACGCGCGGCCGTTTCGACATCGTCGTTCGGAGCATTCGCTTCGACGAGCTCGAGCATGTGCTCGTAGTCCGACTCTTCGAGCATTCCCGGCTGAGGGAACGTGAGCTGATAGATGGGATCGTCGGGTATATTGTCCCAGTCGATCAGATCGTCGATGACGTAGTTGTTGACGCGAAACGGAAGCACCGCGGACACGGCCTTCATGGAACGTCGCTGCCGTTCCGTGAGCGCCGCGAGCTGGGGAATTCGATCGATGTCTTTGCGCGTAAAGACTTTGAACTTCGTTCCGTCGCTCGGGGTCTCGAGCTCGCTCGTATGCAAATCCAGAATCGCCATTAAACCTCCGTTTCTAACCGAGGAAGCCGTAGGGTGCGCCGCGATCGACCCTGGATGGTCGCGGCGCGCGCTTGCCTCGTTGATTTGCGGCATCACTATAACAGATAACGGGTTCTCGTTCTACCCGCTTGAGACTGCAGAGCGAAGAAGGGATTTTTTCCACGAGAATTCGCGGGAGTAATTCCCGGATTTACCGGCAGTTCGCAACTTACTGACTGGTAGTTTGGCAAGGCACGACATGGAAAAAAAATCGCAAGACTGCGAAGAAAGACATCTTCCGGAGCGTCTGGCAATTCTTCACGAGGGCCTGCGGCCTCTGCGGGAGGCCGCCCGTGACGAAGAGCCGCTCTTCGCGCCTGAGCTCGAGCTCGAGAAAGCCCCGTGAGCATCCGCACCGTCCTTCGCAAGCTCGAACGGGGCGAGCTCAGCTCCGAGGATCTCGTCCGCGATCATCTGAGGCGAGCCGAAGAGATTTCGGGAGCGAACGCCTTCATTACTCTGCGAGAAGAACAGGCGCTTTCAGAAGCGCGGGCCTCGGACGAGGCACGCAGCCGAGGTCGTGTTCTCGGGCCCCTCGAAGGCGTTCCGGTTACGGCAAAAGACATCGTGTGGTCGAAAGGGGACAGGACCACATCGGGCTCGAGACTCCGCGCCACTTTCGTTTCCGACCGGGATGCCGAAGCACTCGCACGGGTCCGGGCGGCGGGAGCGATCTTGCTCGGGAAGACGAATTTGCACGAGTTTGCCTACGGCGTGACGAACGTCAATCCACACTACGGGCCCGCTCGCAATCCCTGGGACCGCTCTCGTATCAGCGGCGGCTCGAGCGGCGGCTCGGCTGTCGCCGTCGCGTTCGGGGTCGGGCTCGCTTCGATCGGTAGCGACACCGGAGGGTCGGTACGCATTCCTTCTGCCCTCTGTGGCACCGTGGGCCTGAAGCCGACATACGGTTCCATTCCCCGAGACGGCGTCACGCCGCTTTCCTGGAGTCTGGATCACTTGGGCCCCATGGCTCGTTCGGTGGAAGACGCGGCGGTTTTGTATGAGGTCATGTCAGAAACAAGAATCGAGCTCGAGGACGAGCCTGAGGTTAGGGGCCTTCGATTGGGAATCCACGAGTCGTATTTCTTCGAGAACCTGGCCGGCGAGGTGGAGGTGTGCATTCGACGGGCGGTCGACCGGCTAGTCGATCTCGGAATGGCTCCGGTCCGCGTTCGCATCCCGGAGGTCGAGCTTCAGGGTGCGTGCCGAAACACGATCGCCTTCGCCGAAGCGTCGTCCTATCACGAGCAAGATATTCGCGAAAAGCCCGAGGAGTACGGCGAGGACACGCGGGAGCTTTTGAGAATCGGGCTCGAGATCTCCGCGGTGGAGTATTTGACAGCGCTCCGCGCGCGCCGCCGGATCGTGCGTGCCTTCCGAGAAGCTTTCGCTGCCATCGACGTGTTCGTAGCGCCGACGACTCCGACGGGCGCACCCCGGATAGGCGAGCGGATGCTCGAAAATGGGGAAGAGCTGCGAGCGGGGCTCTTGCGCCTGGCCTCGCCATTCAACACGACGGGATTTCCCGCGATCTCCCTGCCCTGTGGATTCACGGCCGACGGACGCCCCGTCGGCCTGCAGCTCGCCGCCGCGCCGCGCGAAGAGCGGCTTCTCCTTTCGGTGGCACGCGCTTTCGAAGCGAGCTGCGCCAACGAAGATTGGTCGAGCCGTCGTCCTGCAGTATAGTCCGCCGTCGGAGGTGGACGGATGCTCCTGGACGGCAAACGAGGGCTCATCGTCGGAGTCGCGAACAAACGCTCCCTCGCGTGGGGTATCGCGCAGTCGGTTTCGAGAGAAGGCGCCCGGCTGGCGCTGACCTATCAGGGTGAGCGACTCGAGGAGAACGTACGAACCCTCGCTCAGCAGCTGACGAATCCGATCGTCCTGCCCTGTGACGTGACCGAGGACGAGCAGTTGGATGCTCTCGGTACGAGCCTGAGTGACGAGCTCGGCGGGATCGATTTCGTGGTCCACGCCGTGGCATTCGCCCTGAGGGAAGAGCTCGATGGAGCCTTTCTCGATACCTCGCGCGAGGGGTACCGTATCTCCCAGGACGTTTCGTCCTATTCTCTCACCGCGCTCTGCCGTCGCATGGTGCCTCTCATGCCGAATGGCGGGAGCGTCGTTACGCTCACCTACCTCGGCGGCGAGCGCGTCGTGCCGAACTACAACGTGATGGGCGTGGCGAAAGCGGCGCTCGAGATGTCGGTGCGCTACCTCGCATCGGATCTCGGTCCGAAGGGAATTCGCGTCAACGCGATCTCCGCGGGACCCATCAAGACTCTTGCGTCGGCCGGCGTCCATGGCATCTCCAGGATGCTGGAGCACCACCGGAACCACGCGCCGCTTCGGCGCAACACCGACCAGGGCGAAGTGGGAGACGCGGCGGCCTTCCTCGTCTCCGACCTGGCGCGCGGCATCACCGGAGAGATTCTGTACGTGGACGGCGGATACCATGTACTCGGGAGCATGCTCGCCTGACGATGCGATTCGTTGTCAGCCACGAGATTTTCGAGGCCTTCCCCAGTGCGGCGATCGGCGTGCTGGCGGTGTTCGACGTGGACAATCGAGGCCTCTCGGAACCGATTGCCCGACGTCTGAGTCAGGCGGCCACGGAGGCCGCCGGCGCTCTCGACGGAAAGAACGTCACCGAGCATCCGCAGGTCGCGTGCTGGCGAGACGCTTATCGGCGGTTCGGGGCGAAGCCGAAGAAGTACCCTTCGTCGGTCGAGAACTTGCTGCGCCGCGCCTGCCGGGGGGAATCGATACGAAGCATCAACAAACTCGTCGATCTCTACAACGTCGTTTCCCTCTCGCACTTCGTGCCCGCGGGAGGAGAGGACCTCGACCGGATCGAGGGGGATCTGAGGCTGACGTTCGCGACCGAGAGCGAGCCCGCGGTCAAGCTTCTCGGCGAGAGCGACGAGCGACCTCCGAAGAGGGGAGAGGTCATCTATCGAGACGACGTGGGCGCCGTATGCCGCCGGTGGAACTGGAAGGAAGCGGAGCGCACGAAGCTCACCGAGGAGACCAAGAACGCCGTGCTGGTAATCGAGACGCTTCCTCCCGTGACTCGCAAGACGCTGGAAGCGGCCCTCGTCGACCTGGCATCCGGCGTTCGAGAACACCTCGGGGGCTCCAGTCATCGGGAGATCCTCGACCGCGACAGCGCAGAAATGGAGCTGAGGTAAGCAGATGAAGCGCATCAATCTCGACAGCGGCACTACGTGGGAGCCCCTGGTGGGCTACTCACGGGCGGTCCGTGCCGGGGATCGCATCTTCGTGACGGGAACGACCGCTA
>DASPGQ010000522.1 GCA_035620555.1 Vicinamibacteria bacterium | reverse complement strand
CATCCAGACGAGCGCATCACGACATCCCTCCTCCCGGGTGACGGTACGTTGACGCCATCCCCAACAGCCCCAAGTATGCCATAGTCGCGGGAGCCAGAGCCGGAGTCGCTCCCGTCAGCGATTCCCATACGAGATCGAGTCCGGCGAGCGAAGGGTACATCTCGAGCTCGAACTCGGAATTGGTCCGGTAGTGCAGGTAGACCCCGACGAATCCGCTCGCGGTGAAAAGGACCATCAGGGCTCGGAAAGCCCGCAGGGTCGACGGACGGGGCCGGAGCCAAAGCCCGACGAGCGCGAGAAGACCGAGTCCCAGCAAGACAAGCGGGACGAGCTGCAAAGTATCCTCGATGTGCCCCAGGAGAAGGAGCTCGGTGCCCGCACCGAACGCTCCCATCGTGAACAGGAACACGGTGAAGCGACGGAGAGCCTCGACCTCGGATCGCTTCTTCGTCACGTCGTTCCCCAACCGCCGCCGTTACATTTTAGTACGGAACGGAATCAGTTTTGCCGACTTTACAATGGACGTTGTTACCGAACTCTGTTTGCTTTCTCGCGGGCACCAACATATCCTCGTGCACCGGATGAATACCGCTAAGAAATGGTTGACGAGGGGGTTCATCGGCCTTGTTCTCGTCGCGATCGGTGCCTGGGGATACTACGAGGCGATGAAGCGGGCCTGGATTCGCTACAACGAGTTCGACATTCGTTCGGAAGGGTCGCTCTCCGTTGGAGACCTTGCCCCGGACCTCGAGCTCGGAGCGGTGGATGGGTCGGGCTCGAGACGCATTTCCGACTTCTACGCGGAAAGACCCGCGGTGCTCATCTTCGGGAGCTACACGTGACCGCCGTTTCGAGCCAGGTTGGCCGAGATCGAGAAGCTACGTGAGGATTTTTCCAGCCTCGCCAAATTCGTAATCATCTATATCAAAGAAGCCCATCCCGAGGACGAATGGCAGATGGACTCCAACGTTGAGTCGGACGTCGTTTATTCCCAGCCGAACACATTCGAGGCGCGCCAGGAGCTGGCGAAGACTTTCGTCGATCGGATGGGCGTCGAGACCGACACCCTGGTGGATGACATCCGCAATACCGCACTCGCCTGCTACGCGGCGTGGCCAGAGCGCATTTATGTCGTCGACCGGGACGGCAGGATCCTCTACAAGGGGGGTATCGGGCCGTTCTACTTCGAGCCGGAAGAGCTCCGAGAGTTCCTCGAATCGATGCCGCGCGTTTGAGCTTGTCGCACCGTGTCGAGCCTCGAGGCAGGCCGCCGCGCTTTCCGAGTCGTCTCCGGGACCGCGCGGAAGTTCTCGGAGCTCAACGGGACGTTCCTCGGCGCCGGCCTCGCCTTCTACGTCGTTCTCTACTGCTTTCCGCTCCTTCTCCTCTTCGTCACCGCATTCGGTTACGTTCTCGAGGGATTGACTCAAGCCATGGCAGAGGTCGAAACCCTGGTGGAGGAATTGTTTCCCGCCTCGGAGCAGGCGGTGATCGAGACGATCGAGAGCTTTGCGGCATACCGGGGCGTACTCAGCCTGGTGACGCTCGGAGCTTTCCTCTTGTTCGGCACGTTTCTCTTCGGTGCCGCGAGGCACGTTCTCAACGTCGTTTTCTCCGTCGAGACCCGCCGGACTTTTCTCCGAGGATTCGGAGCCGACTTCCTGGCCATGCTGGGAACCGGTGGTCTCCTCGCCCTGACCGTCGGCTTGGCTTCCGGTCTAGCGCTCTCTCTGGAGATCGCTTCACGCCTCGCTCCCCGCTCCTGGCTCGAGCCGGGGTGGGCCATTCTGGCGCGCGTCCTTACGTTCCTGTTTGCCGGAGCGCTCTTCTATCTGTTGTTTCGTCTGCTTCCGGCGAAGACGCTGAGTCGCCGGAGCCTCGTGGATGCGGCTCTTGCGGGAAGCATCCTGTTCGAAATGTCCAAATGGGTCTTCGCCTGGTACGTCACCGAAGCCCGGGACTACGCGCGTTTCTACGGTGCCCTCGGGGGCCTCGTATTCTTCGTCATTTGGATCTACTACGGGTCCGTCGTCTTCGTACTGGCGGCCACTTTCGGAAGCGTCCTGGACGCCGACCGCGGGTAGCAGGCTGATGAAAAAGTACAGCCCAGCCTGCGCGAGCGGGCAGAGGTGAAGCTCATGAACGACCGACGTCACGGCGGTTTCCACACGGTGCTCGACGAGGAGCTTTCGTACCTCTTCGTCGACGCCACGATGCAGATCTGGCCCGATGCCGAGCTCGACAAAGCCCACCGGCATGGGGTCACGGCGTACGTGGTTACGGCTTGCCGTCCTCACGACGAGTTTGCCGACGTCGTCCGAGACTTGAGCGATTGGCATCGCCTCGCTCGCGGCCGCGAGAACCTCCTCGTCGCACAGACCGTCGCGTCGATCCGCCACGCAAGAGCCACCGGGAAGGCGGCGCTCGTCCTCGCTGCCCAGGGGGGCGACTTCATCGGGCGCGAGCTGCATCGCGTCGAAGCCGCGGCGCGACTCGGACTCCGCCAGCTTCTGCTCGCATATAACGCCACGAACCAACTCGCCGACGGGTGCCTGGACCGAACCGAAGGAGGTCTCTCCCGCTTGGGCGAACGTGTCGTCGAGGAATGTAACCGGGTCGGCATCCTCCTCGATGGAACCCACACCGGGAAGCGCTCGACGCTCGAGCTCATCGACCGGAGCTCTCACCCGGTCGTATTCAGCCACTCGAACCCGAGCGCCATCGCGCCGAACCGGCGAAACATCGACGACGAGCAGATCCGCGCCTGCGCCACGAGAGGCGGTGTGATCTGCCTTGCCCCCTGGGGCCCGTTGGTGATGCGACCGGGAACGGCCCATCAACCGACGGTCGACGAGTTCATCGACATGATCGACCATGTGGCCAACCTCACCGGCGGAACGGATCACGTCGGTATCGGTACCGACATGTCGCTGGGAAGCTATCCTCTGCACGAGCCCGACCCGTGGGGCGCACCGGACTACGGCAACCCCTTTGCCGAGTACGCTGACAAGGTCACGGGCGATCCTCGCTCGCCGCGTCGCAACCTCGACGGGTTTTCCGATTACGCGGAGATTGCATCATTCGCCGACCGGCTCGGGGCGCGGGGTTACACCGACGACGATATTCACAAGATCCTGGGCGAGAACTACCTGCGTGTGGCTTCGGCCGCCTGGCCAGCGGGATGATCAATTCTTCTGGCCTTCCACGCCGTCGGTTTGAAAGAATGCTTCTCCCATGGACGCGCGCGACACCATTCGCCTCGCCGTCGGGAGTGCTCTAGGGCTCGGCCTCGCTCCTGTCGCGCCGGGAAGCTTCGGAGCTCTTCTAGGCGTCGTCATCCACGTCGTCGCCTTCTTTTCTCTTTCTCGGGCCATGCTCCCCTGGGCTCTCCTCGGTGCCCTGATCGCCACGATCCTCGCTAATCACGTTCTGACCCCGTGGGCGGTCGACTATTGGCGGGAGAAAGACCCGAGCCATTTCGTCCTCGACGAGGTCGCTGGTTACCTAATGGTGCCCCTGCTCTATCCCTACGGTCCTCTCTGGCACACGGCGGTCGTCGGGTTTCTCCTCTTCCGGGTCATCGACATCATCAAGGTGCCTCCGGCTCGGCAGATCGATCGCCAGTTGAGCGGGCCGTGGGGCATCGTCCTCGACGACCTCGTCAGTGGCGCCTACGCGGCGATGCTGCTCCACGCCTACCGTCTGCTGATTTGAGAGCTGGCAGGGTGATGAAAAAACTCAACCCACCCCTGCGCGAGCGGAGCGAGCCCGGCGCGCTGGCCGCGCCGTAAGCATCCCGAGCCGTGGCGGCTGGTCGATGGCGGGTCCCGCCAGGGCGTTGAGTAACTCTAGACTGCGGGGCCCGCGAACGGCGCTATCGAAAAACGACGTTCAGAACCAGTGAGTGGGAGGAGTCGACTCGGGTGCCGCTCGGCAAGTACAGAGGTGTCTCGAGCCAGTAGGCGCGGGGGAAGTCGGGGTTAGGCTCGTTCAATCGGATGAGCGGTTCTCGCGAGCCATCCGGCTTGGTTGCTTCGGCCAGAAACGTCGGGCTTCGTTCCTCCACGCGTGGCACCAGTGCCAGCACCTCGACATCACGCTCCAGCGTATGACCGCCGGGATCGACGCTCAGGGGCTCGACCCGAGCTTCGATCTCATCTTGAAAATAAAGGGCGAGGGTGGAGACGTCCTCGACGGTACTTCCCTCGTCGAGCCAGGTCTTCCGGTACCTCAATCGAAGGGTGATCGGGGAGCCTTTGGGGACGCGAAAGCCGCGTCCACCCGACAGCGATTCGGGTCTCGTCCCCGCGGTCCAGGCCCCGATCAACGAGTCCCCGGCGAAAACGAGCGCCGATCGCACGACGCTCGGAGCGCCCGGTCTCACATCGATGGCCCGCAGGTGCCCTTCCTGGGCCAACTCCCCGAGCCTGAGCTCGCGCACGGCCTCGGACTGCTCCGGGCCAAGGATGACGGGCTCGTTCATCGAAAGCTCCCGATCGGGCTCGCCGAGCGGCCATCCGGATGCCGCTTCCTCATCGCCGATCCCCTCGACCGCGTCGCCTTCCGGCGTCCCCCCCAAGCACCAATCGACGACGGTGTCGAGCTCCTTTCCGGTGAGTCCTAGCCCGTGCTTGAACGTTCCGTAGCGTTCATCGGCGAACCAGGGAGGCATCGCGAGCTTCAATAACTCGTTCTTGATGGACGCCGCCCAAGGATAGGCGTCCTTGTATCGCAGAAGCGACATCGGGGCGACTCCTCCGGTTCGGTGGCATGACCCGCATTTCTCGAAAAAGATGGGGTAGATATCTCGATGGTAGGTGAATTCGGTCGTCGACGGCTTGTGCGCCTCGCTCGTGGCCGCCCACGAAAGCGCCAATGCGAGAGCGGTTCCGACTCTCATTTCGCGTAGATACCCTGGATCCCCTCCGTCGCTTCGTCGAAGAGGCGGTAAGCTAGGAGCACCTTTTCCCGGTTTCCGAGGTCGCCGTAATCGTCGAGAAGCCACGCGGAACGCACCAGCTGCCTGACCGCCCACTCGAGCTCGGAGCGCAGCTCGGACGGCGCCTCGAGTACGTGCCCCTCGAGAGCGATCGCGAGCTCTTTTGCTTCCAGCGCCGGAACGTACACTTCGGCGAAAGCGCCGGTGGCCACGAGATCTCGGACGATCTCGTTCCGCTCGACAATCGCCACGGCGATATCCGCCGGCGCCTCCGGAATCACCAGCGCATCGCTGGAGGAGTCCGACGCCGTCACCGCGGATTCGCCCTCCCGGGAGAGATCTGCGAAAACAAAATCGAACCGCTCGAAGGGGCCTTCGGATGCAAACTGGATCTTGGCGGTGACCTCGCGGGGCAGAGCAAGCTTGCCGACGCGGGCTTCGAGATAGCCGCCATCCGGCGCAGGGACGAGCGGATGGGCAACCAGCTCCCGCGTCTGTTTCAGCTCCGCGTCGAACTCTTCCTCGAGCACGGCCCGGCCCCGGAATCGCCTGGCATCCATCGACTGCGAGAAATTGTCGTAAAGGTACACGCGAAACACCCCCTCCTCGGGGTAGGCGCCCTCGAGGTGGTGCCAGTTGTCGGGCGCCATGAAGAAGATACCGCCGTGCTTCGGATAGTGATCTTGATGGGGACGCGTCGAAGTCTCGGCGACGAGCGCCATATGACAGATCGGGCAAGATCCCTCAGAACGCTCTCGAACTTCGGGATGCATGGGACATGCGTAGCTCACCTCGAGGCTCACGAGGTAGAGCGCGCGCCCGCAGATGGGACACTGGCCGGGAAGCTCTTCGGACACGACCGGGTGGATGGGACAGCTGTAGGCGTTGCGAACGAAAGTCTCCTCGAGCTCGCGGTTGCAGATGGGGCACTCGCCCGCCACTGTCTCGGTGATCTCCCGGTGGACGGGACAAGTCCACACCCGTTCGGCTTCTTGAGCACCGAGAAGCAACCACAGCAGGAGAACCATGTGCGGTAATGGTAGCGGCCCACACGGGCTCGGGCAAACTGGCTGCGCTAACGCCATGAAACTCGGTCAGCGTCCGGAGTAGACTCTTGCCAATGAAGGCCGAGATCGTCCTGAAGGCCGGCCGTGAGGAGAGGTTCACCGAGGAACGCTGCTTCATCGCCGAGATGTGGAACGACTCTCGTGACCCGGAGGTCTCGATCGCCCTCGCCCGCGTAGAGGCGGGGGAGATCACGGAGCTTCACCGGCTCGCGGTCGACGAGCGTTACGTCATTTTGAGCGGACGGGGAATGGTGGAAGTCGAGGGATTGGATCCCGCCCACGTCGGTCCCGGCGACATCGTACTGATTCCCGCGGGCAAGACACAACGAATCGCGAATCGGGGGACGGAAGACCTCGTGTTCTTTTGCATCTGCACACCGCGGTTCGAGCCACGCCACTACAGTTCATGAACATCGATTTCGATTCCAAGAGGGTCGTCGTCACCGGCGCGGCGCGCGGAATCGGACAGGCCATCGCCGAGCGGTTTGCCTCCGCACGCGCGTCGGTCGTCGCCGCGACGCGGGAGCTCGCCGACGTGCGCAACCCCGAGGACGTGGAGCGCCTGTTCGAAAACGCCGACGAAGTCGACGTGCTCGTCAACAACGCCGGCATCTACCCCGTGCAGGCTCTGTTGGACCAGACGTTGTCCGAGTGGAACGACGTCCTCGAAACGAACCTTACCGGAGTGCATCTCTGCACCCAGGCTGCCGCTCGGCGGATGATCGCCCGTAACAAGCCGGGAGCGATCGTCAATGTCGCGTCGATCGAAGGACTGCAGCCGGCATCGGGCCACAGTCATTACTGCGCGGCCAAAGCGGGAGTCCTCGCCTACACGCGTTCGGCGGCGCTCGAGCTCGGACGCCACGGCATCCGGGTGAACGCCGTTTCTCCCGGCCTCATTTGGCGGGAAGGAATCGAGGAGGCTTGGCCTTCGGGCGTTCACGCCTTTCGTCAACGTGCACCGCTCGGGCGGCTCGGCCGACCCGTCGAAGTCGCCGACGCTTGCCTGTTCCTCGCCTCGGACGCGGCCGCGTTCATCACCGGCGCGAATCTCGTGGTCGATGGGGGTGTTCTCGCGGCTGCGAGTTTCTGAACAAAGCGGTTGACATCTCACTCGAACGGGGCTATACAAAAACAAGAACTAAGGAAAGGGGAACATCATGAGTCCGCCGGACCAGAGTGTCCCCTCGGGAACGTAAGTTCGGGAGCCGAGCGCCCTGCATTTCCCGAGGGATGAAAACCGAAACCCGGGCTCATGCACCTTCCGTATTTGACGGCCCATTTGGCCCGCATTTCGTAAGGCGGCGCGACAGGGCGTCGAGCCCTAGAGGTTCCTAGGAATCGTGCGGAGCCCAATCCCACTCCCAACGGCCGCGTCGTGTGGGTTTCGATAGCGCTGCTTCGAGCTCCCTCAGGTAGCGATCGCGGGGCCAGGCTACGGCGCCGAATCGTGCCAGATGTCCGGTTTCGATCTGGCAATCGATGAGGGCGATACCCCAACGCTCGAGCTGCTGCACGAGCATCACGAAGGCAATTTTCGAGGCGTCTGGACTCGTGGCGAACATCGATTCGCCGAAGAAGGCGCCTCCAAGAGACACACCGTACAGCCCGCCAACGAGCACCCGGTCGGACCAGGCCTCTACCGAATGGGCGAACCCGAGGCGGTGTAGCTCGGTGTAGGCACGCGACATCTCGGCCGTGATCCAAGTCCCTCGCTGTCCGGGCCTTCTGGCTCGAGCACAGCGAGCGATGACCTCCCCGAACGCGGAATCCATCGTCAGACGGAAAGGATTCGCGTTGAGCCGCCTTCGCAGGCGCTTCGGAATCCGCAGGGTCTCGGCCGTCAAAACGAAACGGGGATCGGGTGAGTGCCAGAGAATCGGATCGCGGTCCGAGTACCAGGGAAAGATGCCGCCGGAGTACGCGGCAAGCAAGCGTTCGGGCGAGAGATCGCCACCCACGGCGAGAAGTCCCTGCTCGGCGTGATCCGCGGGGGGAAAGACGATCTCGTTACCCAGCAGGTAGACTGGCATCGGTGTCCGTCTCGGCGGGAACCTTCGGTGCGTCGAAAGCAAACGAAAGTTTCTCACCGTCGTAACCGATGGTTACGGTGCCGCCGTGCTCCAGCTCTCCGAACAGGATCTCGTCGGTCAAGGGATCACGCACGTCGGTTTGGATGAGCCGGGCCAGAGGTCTCGCGCCGTACATTGGATCGTAGCCCTTCTTGGCCAAGTAGGCCCGCGCCTCGGGAAGGAGCGTGAAGGCGACCCGCCGCTCGCGAAGCTGGGCCTCGAGCTCGAGGATGAACTTCTCGACAATGGTCTCCATGACTTCCTCGCTCAGGGCGTCGAAAGTAATGATGCCGTCGAGCCGGTTTCGAAACTCCGGGCTGAACAGGCGCTCGATTGCCTTCTTGGCGCGAGACGGAGCATCCCGGGCCCGGTCGCTGGCAAAGCCAATCGAAAGCGCGTCCATCTCTCGCGATCCCGCGTTGGAGGTCATGATCAAGATCGCTTGACGGAAGTCGGCTTTCCGGCCGGTATTGTCCGTCAGAGCGGCATGGTCCATGACCTGGAGC
>DASPGQ010000521.1 GCA_035620555.1 Vicinamibacteria bacterium | reverse complement strand
CGAACGAGGCGGAAATCATGAACCGCCTGCGCCGGGGCGAGACGACGCTCGACATCTATGGCTTCTAGCTTCGTCTTCGATCCGTACGGGCCTCGAGTCCATAGCGACCCGTTCCCGCTCTACAAAGTTCTTCGTGACGAGCATCCCGCCTACTTCAGCGAGCCCGGAGACTGCTGGGTTCTCTCACGCTACGCCGACGTCGTGCACGCCGTCCTGGATACCGACACCTTTTCCTCCGCGCAGGGCAACATCATCGACGACTCACCTCTTCGGGCGGGTGCGACCCTGGGCACGACCGATCCACCGCGCCACGATCAGCTGCGAAAGCTCGTCCAGAGCGCCTTTCTTCACTCGAACATCCAGAAGATGGAGCAGCCGGCCCGGGAACAAGCGCGGGTGATTCTCGAGGAAGCGAAGGCGCGAGGCGAGCTCGACCTCGTGAACGAGCTCGCGACCCCGGTAACGACGGGAATCTTGGCGCGGCTTCTCGGTCTTCCCGCCGACAACCTCTCTCAGCTCAAGCGCTGGGTGAGCGACTCGTTGAGACGCGATCCGGTCACGCGCAAGAGCCCTCCGCACGCCGACGAAGCTCGCAGGCAGCTCACGGCGCTGACCGAAGCGGTGATTGCCGAGCGAAAGAGCTCTCCCACCGGCGATCTCATCTCCGGGCTCATCCAGGCTCGGGTCGACGGCGAAGCACTTACCGAGCGAGAAATCCTCATGACGTCACGAACGCTCCTTGCCGCTGGCGTCGAGTCCACCGTGAGCTTCTTCGGCAACCTCGCGTTGAACCTGACGTGCTTCGCCGAGGCGCGCCAGCGCGTCATCGCCGAACCAGCCCGGATGGGCGACGCCATCGAGGAGTCCCTGCGCTACAACACGTCGGCTCAACGTTTTAGCCGCACACTCACACGGGACTTCGAGATTCACGGCCGGCGCCTTCGAGCGGGCGACAAGGTAATGGTCGTCTTCGGCTCGGCCAACCGAGACGAAAGGAAGTTCCACGAGGCGGATCGCTACGACATCGACCGAAGGCCCACCGACCATCTCGGCTTCGGACACGGGAAGCACTACTGCATCGGAGCCGGCTTCGGACGCCTCTTGACCCGGGTGATGGCCGAGGAGCTTCTGCGCAACGTCCCCGAGTACAATCTCGTGGGCGAGCTCGACTGGCTCCCCTCACCCACCTTCAGGAGCATGGTGAGCTTTCCTGTTAGTTTCTGAAGAGAACTGTCGCTCATCTGATCTAGACAAAAAACTCTTATTATCTGTAGCTTATAAACCGTTTGATAATTGATACCGTTTAGAATAGTATATCGTTTAATGAGCGCCACAGGCGAAAATTCAACAGACCGGTATCTTGCGCTCTGCCGGGAGCGGGGCCTCGCGATGACCGTCCAAAGAAGGGTCATTCTCGATGAGCTCGTTCGACGCAAGGATCATCCTACCGCCGACCAGATCTATGACAGCGTGCGCGACCGCCTTCCCGAAATCTCCAGGACGACGGTGTACCGCGTACTCGACACCTTCGTGAAAGTGGGCGCGATCCAGAAGGTACTCCACCCCGGCGCCGTGGCTCGGTTCGATCCGATTCGAGAACGACATCATCATCTGATCTGCGAGCGATGCGGGGAGCTCTTCGACCTCCGAGCCGAGGCGGTGCCCGATGTCGCTCTTCCGACGCTCGCCGACGGATTCTTGATCGAGGATTACACCATCAATTTCTCCGGCATCTGCTCTGGATGCCGGACATGCTGAAGGAGGAGAACGCAGAAAATGGCGCAGCTGAAAGGAACCAAGACGCACGTGAATCTCAAAGAGGCCTTCGCCGGCGAGTCTCAGGCGAACCGCCGCTACCTCTATTTCGCGAAAGTCGCCGATGTCGAGGGCTACCCGGAGATCGCCAGCAATTTTCGCGAGACCGCGGAAGGTGAAACCGGTCATGCGCACGGCCACCTCGACTATTTGAAACAGGTGGGCGATCCCGCCACCAATCTTCCGATTGGAGACACCGCTGACAATCTCAAGGCGGCGGTTGCCGGCGAGACCTACGAGTACACCGACATGTACCCCGGCATGGCCAAGACGGCCCGCGAAGAGGGTTTCGCCGAGATCGCCAACTGGTTCGAAACGTTGGCCAAGGCTGAAAAATCACACGCCGGCCGCTTCCAGAAGTTCCTCGACTCACTCGACTGAGGCTATTTATCTCGCAATGGGGCGGGCGCGTCGCGTCCGCCCCGAGAGCCGACTCGCGAAGTGACCGAAGCCAAGACAACCATCTCCTACCAGCCTACCGACGGGCTGAGCTACGACCCTGACGAACCCAAATACTGGGACGCGAGCGCTCTCGCGAAAGAGGTCGAGCGGACGTTCGAGATCTGTCACGGATGTCGCATGTGTTTCAAATACTGCGACAGCTTCCCGACACTCTTCGACCTGATCGACAACCAGCACGACGGCGACGTTCGCAAGCTCGACGCCAGCGAGACCGACCGCGTGATGGGCGCGTGCTTTCAGTGCAAGCTCTGCGAAGTCCAATGTCCCTACACCGAGCGGGACGGCCACGAGTTTAGGCTCGACTTCCCTCGTCTCGTGCATCGCTACCGGGCGCAGAAGCGCCGTGACGAGCGGCCTTCGCTGAGAGACCGTCTACTATCGAATCCCGATCTCGCGGGAACGATGGCGCGGGCGAGCTTCGGCATGGCCAATGCGGTCAATCGCTCCCAACTCCACCGTAAATTCATCGAGAGGTTTCTCGGCATCCATCGGGAAAAACTCCTGCCCGAGTTCGCCTCCTCGACCTTCGAGCGATGGGCCGCGAGTCAGGGAAGACTTCGCCGTGGGCCGGGCGACCCGCCCCCAGAGGCCGTGCTCTTCCAGACGTGCTACGTGCAGAACCACGAGCCTCAGATCGGACGGGACACGCTCGAGGTGCTCGATCGGAACGTCGTCTCGACCGCCTGCATCGCCGGACTCCAGTGCTGCGGCATGCCGGCATGGGAGACGGGCGATCTCGAATCAACCAGAAGCCAGGCGAGGCACAACCTGAAGCTCCTGAAGCCGTTCGTGGACGTGGGGGCGAGGGTGCTCGCGATCAACCCCACCTGCGCCATGATGATGCGCCGCGAGTATCCCGACCTCGTCGCTTCGGAAGACCGCGACGTCGCGCGGAGAGTCGCCGATGCCGTTCAGGATCCATCCGAATATCTCTGGTCCATACGAAAAGAGGAGCGGTTCGATACCGGCTTCAAGAGCTCACCAGGGCCACGGGTGGCCTACCACGCGCCC
>DASPGQ010000520.1 GCA_035620555.1 Vicinamibacteria bacterium | reverse complement strand
GGATGAGTGGCGTGGCCACGCCTGCGGTACCAGCATGGACCGTCACGAAGGCTATCCACTTTCATTCCTGCTTCAGCGTCTCACGAAGGGAAAGGCCACGACCACTCGATCCGCTGGTTAGATTGCGCCGCCAAAGAAGGTGCGCCAAATTAGAAAAACGACGGAGCCTAGAACGGCTATTCGCAAGGCGAAGAAGAAAGCCGAATACTTTAGCCCTATTTCTTCGTTTCGAACTTGAAACGGCAGATGCCCTTCCACCTGTACCCACGGATTGAAGCCGAACTGATACGTCGATTCGGGCGTCGCCAGGCGCAGAACTGAGACCGGAATCAAGACTTGTCGAGACTTGAACAGAACCGCCTCTTGAATGCTCGAGTAGGGAATAGACCAGTTTCCGCATTCGATACGGTCGTCAAAAACTTTGAACCATCCGCGACGCGCACTGAGCCATTCCATTCCGTAACGAGGCTTGTGGGCGCCGTCTCGAATACCCTTCGTCCATGCACGGTAAACAACGTTGTCCATGGTGGCCTCCAAGCAATCTAACGTTTGGGATGAGTAGCGAACGGCGTCATCGAATGCGTCTCGCCGTTCGTCTGCTCGATCCCATTGTTCGGCAGCCCTCCCGTCCGATTGAACTCAATCCTCGGCCGATTGGCTAAGGAGAAGTTGGCTTTCGTTGTACGACGAAGCTCGGGCTCGAGTGAATCGGCGCCTTCGAAGTCGACGATCCGTCCGTCGAGCATCGGTGCTGACGAAGTCGATGATGCTCGCACGAACATTCTCCCCTGTTTAGAAAGCGCCTGCTGAACGTTGAATTGAGCGGCGGCACTGCGATGTCCCGGCCGAAGCCGCCACCGTATCAGAGTAACTCGTTGCTCCGCCGAGGGCTTGATGCCGGCCGCTCCAATTCATAGTTAGACGACCCCCGTGTGCTGCGAGTTTGTTCTTGAAAAGCACAAGCGATAGATCGCGACTAAGAAGCTCGGCGATACGAGAAGCAAACCGGGCACGAGCAGTTCTGGCAGAAACTGCTGCGATCGAGATACAGCTACGTGCGCGTGCACAGAAAGGAGCGCCACACCGCACAGATAGCTGACCGACCAAGGCAGGCCCGGCCGAACCGCGGAAGGCAGAATCCCGAAGCAAACCGATAGCATAGACAGAATCAGCGCAATTGGGTACGAAAACACAGCGGCCGTCATCGCGCCGATGCCACCGCCCACGACAGATGGGAACCACAATTCTATCGCTCCGTACCAGATGCGCCCGATGATCATAAGGCAGAGGAGAAGGCCACCAAGAAGGTAAATTCGACCGCTCGTGTTGATACCTCTATCAACGGACCGTGCGACACCGACCAGGGTCAATGCCGCAGGTGCAAACATGAAAGCAGGGGCGGAAAAGTCGAACAGCTGCAGGAAGGCAGGCCAAGTGTCCACGCTTGGATCGTTTCGCCACAAGAGGGAGGCCACGAAAGCAGCGGTAGCAGACGAGTATAGAACCGCCAGACTCATTTTACGACTTTCCGGCAATTGCGAGAGAGGCTGAACGAGACCGAATACAATGGGCAGCATCACCAGCACGCTGCACGATGGGTCCATGAGCAGAAACCTTAGATCGTTCACAAGGACTGACCAGGCTAGCAGAATGAGCGTGAAGGCGAGCCCGCTGACCGCAAGTACAACACCGGCTCGTGATTCCAAGAGGGCTCCAACCGAGGTCGTCTAACTAGAAGTCTGTCGTTCCATATAGAGAGTTTCTCATAACACAATTCTGTCGTGTTGGCGATTGGTGGACATGGCAGGTTGAGCTGGCGGTTCGGGGTTAAGTTCCGAATTTCGAATCCTTTGTGGCGGTGCGACTGGCCGGGATTGTTGAGCTCTGTAGCAGAGGTCGGTTGTATAGCACGATAAGAGGTTGGGTTCATCGGGTGGGCGCGCGCACATTGTTCTGCTCTTCGTCCTCCTCCCCTCCCTCGGCTACTGGTCGAGAGGGCTTCTGACGCCGCGGCCGCCTTTGTTGAGGCGGTGGCAGTACGTTCTCGCGGCGGGAAAGACCCATTGCCAGCCCCACTCGCGCGGTGGGTTCGGGTATTTCTGGGCGAGCGCGGAGGGGAGCTCCACGAAACGAGCTTCCCACTTCAAATCATGGTTGTGGAGGGATCGCGCGCGACGAATTTGATTTGCTCTGGGCGCCACGAGCCTGTTTGGAAGCATCGTGACGAGGTCTTTCTCGCCTTTCCCGTTACGGACGAGGAGGTCGCGACGCTCTAGATCGACATCCTTGACGCGCAAGCGGCAGCATTCGAGAAGGCGCAGTCCCGAGCCGTAGAGTAGCCTCGCCATCAAGCCTTTCGCTCCATCGAAGTGAATCAGAACCGCGTCGACTTCGCGACGCGTCAGCAGGAGCGGCAGACGGGTCGGCCGTTTGGCACGCACGAGCTCCATGTCATCGGGGTCGGCGAAGGACTCGTCTATAGAGAAAGACCAATGCCGACATTGCCTGGTTCTGGGTCGAGGTGCTCACTTTCCGTCGGGTCGCCAGATTCGAAATGAACGGCGCAATCTCTACCTCCCCCTCTCACCGACATCTTCTCGTCAGCGAGATCATCAAGTAGAGGCTCGCAGGCCTCGGTCAGAAGAACCGGCTCCAGGACCGCGGTTGGAGCGATATGTCAGATCAGGACCGAACGTTCACGATCGAAAGATCCCTTGAAACCGGCGCGCACCTGCGTTAAGAATCTCCTTAACCCTAGGAGGTAAGGATGACGCTTTGGCTCCCCAGTCCCGGCAGGTCGAAGGTTCTCGCAGCACTCACGTTCTCGACGGGTTTCGGTCTTTTTCTCGCACCGGCGAGCGCTCAGGAGGACGAGAACAAGCCCGTCATCGAGTACCGTCAGAGACTCATGGTCGGGCAGAGGGCCAGCATGGCCTCGATGGCCGATATCCTCAAGTTCAAGATGCCCTACGACTCCTCGCACTTCGTGGCTCACGCGAAGAACATCGGCGAGCTCTCGGCACTCATTCCCGATGCCTTCGAAACGAAAATCACCGAGGGATTGACCGACGCCAAGCCCGAAGTCTGGACGGGCTGGGACGACTTCGTGGCGAAGTCGAAGGCGCTCCACGCAGCAAGTGCGAAGCTCCTGACGGCCGCGGAGTCCGGGGACATGAAGGCGATCCTGCCGGAGGTCACCGCCGTCAGTAACGCCTGCCGCGCGTGCCACGATACCTACCGGAAGCCGGAGGAAGAGCGGTTCAAGAGGTAGAGTGACCTCGCCCTGCGTTCTTCCATGAAGACGACGGCGTTACTCGGCCTCGGGCTTTCGATTTCGGGACTTATTGTCTCGAGAACCCCCGGCCAGGACCCCGATGCGATTCGCCGGGGGGAGTACGTCTTGAACGCGTCGGGTGGATGCGCATGCCACACGGATGCCGCGGGCGAAAACGTCTCGTTCTCGGGCGGAAGGGCGATCAAGACCCCGTTCGGCACCATCTATGGGACGAACATCACTCCGGACCGGGAAACGGGCATCGGAGGGTGGAGCGACGAGGATTTTCTGCGAGCGATGAGGGAAGGGATGAGCCCTGAAGGAGAGCCCTACTATCCCGTGTTTCCCTATACGTCGTTCACGCGGATGGCCGACGGCGACCTTCTCGATCTAAAAGCCTACCTCTTCTCGCTCCCACCCGTGAGGAAGGAAAATCGGGAACCCGACTTCGGATTCCCGTACAACAGCCGTGCGAGCGTGCGTGTATGGCGGGGGCTCCACTTCGAGCCCGTGAGATTCACTCCCGTTCCCGCGAGGAGCGATGAGTGGAACCGGGGCGCCTATCTCGTCGAGGCGGTGGCGCACTGCGGCGAGTGCCATACCCCGCGAACGTTCCTGGGCGCGGTGAACGAGGACCTGGGTTACGCGGGCTCGGTGGAGGGACCGGAGGGCGAGCTTGCACCCAACATCACTCCCGACGAGAAGACCGGCATCGGCAGCTGGTCGACGACGGACATCGTTTGGTTCCTGCAGACGAACCTCCTGCCGGATGGCGACGGAACGCAGGGGCTGATGGCGGAGGTCATCGACAAGGGCTACCGGCACATGGAGGAGTCCGACCTGAAGGCCATCGCCGTCTACCTGAAATCGCTTCCTCCCATCGAGAACGAGGTCAAGGCCCAATAACGCTCGCGCCGACGAAGGGGCTCGTGGTCTTCACGGAGCGATCCGCTTCGTCATCAGGAAACGTTCGTGATCCTCGAAGCCCAGATTGCGGTAGAGCTGATGAGCGCGCTCGTTGCCACGCTCGACCTCGAGATGGAGCGCCCGAACGCCCAGCTCGCGGCAGGCGTCATCCATCACCGCGAGGGCGCGTTTGCCCAGGCCGCGGCCTCGATATTCCGGCAGCACGTAAAGCTCGTCGACGAAAGCGTCGCGGCCGAGGTATTCGAGGCTCCAGCCGAGCGTCATGACGAAATAGCCGACGACGCGCTCTTGGTCGGTCACGATCCACACGCGACCGCGTGACGGCTCCTCGAGCAGTCCCACGAGCGCTCGGCGGGCGTGAGCTTCATAAAAAGGATAGTTCTCTTCCTCGTAGAAGCGCGACACCAGGGGGAGCAAGGCGCCAGCTTGGGCCACCGTCGCCGGCTCGATCACGATCTCCGTCATCCGATCCCGACCGGAAGGTAGTTATTGCTCGGACCGGGCTCCGGTCGTCGACAGGAACTCGGCCCAGACGGTCGGCCGCGAGATCTCGAGTCGAGATCCAGCGGGCAGCCAAAGGGGCGTCTCCAGCACGTACTTCTCGCGCCATGCCGGCTCGTAGCGCTCGATGAAGAGAAGGCGCTCGGAAGAACCGTCGGGTAGAACCGCATCGACCCGGAAAGGCTCCTCGCCCTGGGACGGATCGGGGTAAAGGGCCAAGAGCGATGACGAATCGGTCAGCTGGTAGCTTTTGGTCTCGATGCGAACGGACTTCGCCGGCTCGACCTCGGCGGCGAACGTGACGCCCAGGCGTGACCGGTCGGTGAGCCTCTTGCCGTCGTCCGCCCATCCTTTCACGTAGAGAATCTCGAGCGCGAGACGATCGCCGGCCGCAAGACGCGTGCCGCTTCCCTCGGGATAGGAAACGCTCCGCTGATCCGGCAGCCAGGTCGCGAGTGGAGCCGAGCCCTCGCACGCCGATCCCCGGAAGACGGCGGCCCTCCGCACGACGGTGGGAAGGCCGGGCTGAACGGTGAACGCGGTAGCGAGACGCGACTCGGCGAGGTTCGTCGGCAGCACGACGCACTCGGTCTTCTCGAACTCATCCTCTGCGAGCACGACGTCGGTGCCGGGGTCCAGCCACAGATGCGGGTCGTTCGCGCCCACGGCTTCGGGCGCGGGCTCGACGTCCGCCGGTACCTCGCCACGCGGAGTCTGGCCGACCGCCCAGTCGATGACGATATCGATCTCCTCGGCGGTGAGACTTCTCGCGTGGCGGAAGGCGCCTATACCGTCGACGGGAAGCCACGGAGGCATCGTCTGCTGCAGCAGCTGCATCTTGATCGCGTTCGCCCAGGGAACGGCTTCCTGATAGTCGAGAAGCGACATGGGCGCGATGCCCCCGGCACGATGGCACTCACCGCAGTGCCGCAGGAAGATGGGACGCACGTGCTCGCCGTAGGTGTACCGCGACGGGTTGGCCTCATGGGCCTCGACGATGCCGCCGGATGCAAGAAATGCCGCGACAAGAACCAGATTAATGCGCATGAGCCGCCTCCAGCTCCCGGATCGCCTCCTCGAACAGCCGATAGGCGGACTCCACTTCGATCCGGTTCCCCAGGTCGCCATAGGTATCGAGAAGCCAGGCCGCGCGGACGAGCTTCTTCGCGGGAAAGCCGACGCGCTCCGGCTGCTTCTCGTTCAACGCCAGCACGAGCTCTTTCGCCTCGAGCGCCGGAATGTAGAGATCCGGCCAGTTTCCTCGACGGATGAGCTCCCGCACCCGCCGGTCGCGGTCCATGATCTCCTCGAAAATGCCATCGGCGGTTTCCGGAATGCGAAATTCCGGAAGCGCCAAATTAACGGCTTCGATGTCGCCCTGGAAAACGAAATCGAAGCGCGCCTCGTCTTCGTGGGCGCCGGGGAAGCGCACGTGGAGAACGACCTCCGCCGGGTAGCTCTCCGGGGGAGGGAGCGAGCCCAACAAGAAATCGGAGCCGCTCGCCGACGAAAGCTCTTGCGTCTCGATTCGAGCCTCGAAGGGAGCGGCATCGATGGGACGCGTGAAGTCGTCGTAGAGATAGAGGCGAAACGTACCGTCGTCGTCGAGAGTACCTTCGAGGTGATGAAACCCGTCGGGCGCCATGAAAAGGATGCCCCCGTGCTTGGGGTTGTGGTCACCGTGAGCCATGGGAACGCTCCTCATGACCATCGACGATCCATCCGGGCACGCGCCCGGGAGACTCGAGACCCGCTCGGGGTTGCTCTCGCAGTACCACTGGAGCTCGCGAGTCGTGGCGACGAGATTCATCTTGCAGATTGGACAACTCCCCTCTTCCTCCTCGTCGATGTGAGGATGCATCGGGCACGAGTAGCTCGGCACGAGGATCCGCTGGACCATTTCGCGCTGGCACACCGGGCAGTCGGCGGGTGAGGTCGCTTGCTCGTCGCGATGCACCGGGCAGAGGTACACCTCGTACGACTCGCGCTCGATGGCTCCGCTTTGAGCCAACAGGATCACCCAGAACAGGGAAACGGACGCGAAACTCATGACTCGGAATTCTACCGCACCGGGTTGTCGGGATCCGTCAGATTCACGACGATCGCATGGCAGGCGCGGACGAGGTTTTCCGGCGTGATCAGAATCTCGTTTCCCCACACTCCGGCGCCGACCCCAAGCACGGCCTCCTCGGTCAGCTCTCGATCGAGAAACGACCGGAAGCCTGGCGGCTGCCAGTGGAACGGCGGGACCGAGCCGACGTCGTAGCCCGTGACTTCCCTCACGATTTCCGGCCGCGCCATCTTGATATTCCGGTCCCCGATGGCCTTCTTGAGGTGGCCGGACAGGGCGGTTCGATCGCCGCCAACCATCACGAGAACGCGCTCGCCCTTCCCCGATTCGAAAAGGAGCGTCTTCACCATCTGGCGCTCGCGGAAGCCGAGAGCGCGCGCGACGTTTGCCGCGCCCTTCTCCGTCGTGGCGGGGAAAGTCTTCACCTCGTGACGGATCTCGTGCTCGTCGAGGAAGCCGTGCGCCGGAAGCTTCACAACGTACCCGGCCTCCGCTTCACGCCGTCAGTTTTGCGCGATCTCCGCGAGGACGCAACTCTTCGACGGTCTGGTATCATCCGGCAGAGCGAGAGTCGAGCCGCTCTCGGGACCATGCCGCGAAGAAGCCAATTCCAGCCTCGCTCGAGACCAAGAGTCGTGCTGAGTCCTCGCGAAGAGCCGCCGTTTCCCGTCGACGCGTTCGTCGAGGAGGAGGATTCGTACCTGTCCCTGAGCTCCGAGCCGCGCCTGGAGCTGCCCGTCGAGCATCCGATCCGCGTGATGACCCGCGCCCGCGACGCGATAGAGATCGAACCGGGCAGCATCGTCGTGCGCCCGGGAAAGCCTATGTTACTCCTGGCCATCGTCCACCGGCTCCACGAAAACCCGACGTGGCGGGAGACCTGGATCGCCGAAGCGGTGCGCAGCCTTCGCAAGGAAGTCGAGCGCCGCCGAATCCGCGCACTCGCGACACCGTTACTCGGCACCGTTCATGGCAAGATGAACGCCCAGCGATCCTTCGAGCTCCTGAGCTCATTTCTCATCGAGAAAGTCGTTCTCGAGCGGGTGTGGATCGTGAGATCCGCTCCCGCCGCGCTAGACATGGAATGACTGGCAAAGAGCTGAGAGAACGCGTGTGGACGCTCCTTGAAGAGATGAAGTTGTTACGGCCGCAACCGCTCCATCACCTCCAGGAAAGTCTCCGGCGAGCCGCCCTGAGGATCCACGAAGAGCTCGTCGGCTCCCAACCGTCGAGTCTCCTCGATGTCGGACAGGATCTGATCCCAGGACCCCACGTAGGGAAATCTCTCCGCGAGCGGCTTATCGGTGACGTGCACGTTCGCCCGCACGACCAGCTTGATTTCCGTTGGAGCCCGGCCCTCCGCCTTCGCCATCTCCTTGATGCCGTTCAGCATGTCTGGCATCGCCTTGATGGGGACGGCGACCGGAGTCCAGCCGTTGGCTTTCGCGGCGATTCGATTCATTGCGCCCGGTGAAAAGGCGGCCATGTAGATGGGCGGATGAGGCTTCTGAACGGGCTTGAGGTCGATACGAGAGGGCGGAACCTGAAAGAAATCGCCCTGAAATTCCACGATCTTCTCCGTCCATGCCTTCTTCAGGACATCGACGAACTCGTCGGCGCGACGCGCGCGATCCTTCATCGCAACTCCCATGGCGTCGTGCTCGTCCTTCGACCAGCCCTGTCCGAGGCCAACGTCCAACCGCCCCCCGGAGAGCACGTCGATGGTGGCACATCGGCGGGCGAAAGGGAGCGGGTGATAGTGGCCCATCACTGCCACACTCACCCCGAGGCGGATGCGCGACGTATGGGCGGCCGCGAAGGTCAGCACGTCGAGGGGATCCATCACTCGGGAAAAGTAGTCCGGGTACGAGCCGTCAGCCGTGCCGATGTAAGAAGTCTGCGGCTTCAGGGGAACCAGGAGACGTTCCCACGTCCAGAGGCTGTGGTAGCCTAGCTCTTCGGCCCTCTTCGCCACACGGGTTATGCCCTCCGCGGTCGCGCTGGGTCCCGCCACCGGCAGGCTAAATCCCAACTTCATGAACTTTACCTCCGGGAAACGCGCCACCCAATATATTCGAAGTCGAGAGAATTCGGCGAATCTAGAGAGTCGTCTGACCGGGCTGCATTCATTCGTCTGGCCAATCCAGTGATTCGACTAGCTGCCGACCGTCGTAGAAGAGATCGCCCACCGTGGCCGCGGCCACCGGGCTCGAGAGACTTCTCTCCGGCGGACTCCGCTAATCGAGCGGTCGCTGCCAAACCGCGCGGCCGACGAAGAACGGGCCCATCTTCTCCATGAATTCCGACGTCTGGCGCGTGCGCCGCATCCTTTGTACGAGATGCGAGAGTGGATGGAGCTCTCTTCCCACGAGTCCAATGACGAACTCGTTGTCGTGAGCGTCCAGGCCGTGACAAGCGAGGCGAATATCATGAGCGAGGTCCTCCTCACCGTACAGCCTTCCAATCCCACCGTGCTCGCGAAGTATGCTCTTCTGCTCCTCGTCTGGAAGTGCGTTGAAGGCTCCGACCCGCCTCAGCGGATACCAGATCGCCCACCGCCACTCGGTATTTCGTGTATTGCGTCGCGGCTTTTGGAGAAGCCAGTCTTCCAGGTCCGGTTCGAATCCGCTCGAATAGGTTCGCCCCAGCATCGTGAGCTCGGGACGAAATCGCATCGTGCGGAAGGGATCTGCGTTCAGGACCGGATGCGCTCGGGTGACGAGCTCGACGGGATCCTCGGTCATGGTGAGGATTCCGACGCCTCGGGGATCGTGGACGTCGGCATAGACCACGGCTTCGAGTCCGCTCCCCTCGACGGATTCAATCGCTTTCTCGAACGCCAGACAGTCGGTAAAGACCTGGAGCTGCATGAACAGCCGCCGGTCACAGGTTCGGGAAGTGCCGTCCCGATCCTTCCCATGCTCGAATACGTCGACCTTGCGTTCCATCGGTGAAGTGCTCATGTCGGTGATTCTAGAACAGGAGCCGCCGATTCTCACGGTCCACCCCATCGGCGTGCAAAGACCCCGTGCGGGTCGGGATCCGGCATCGCTTCGGCGGCGGCGGAAGCGGCCGCGCTCTGCGGGACGGACAAAGAGGCATGATCCGGGAGTCTTCCCGCGCGTCTCAGTGCGTGAGCGGCGCGAACGAGACGGGGAGACGTCGCCGAAGCTGGTCCATGGTCTGCTCCAGCGGCTTCGTCGTGTCGACGACGAAGTGCTCCTCCTTGGGGAGATCGGTCACCGGCTCCCACTTCTTCACAAAATCATCGAAGATCGCCAATCGCCCGTCGCTCACGCCCACCTCCTCACGACGCCGCAAGAGACGCTCGCGACAGACTTCGGTGGTCGCCCGGCACTCGACGAAAGCGAAGGGCACCCCGAGCTCGGCGGCGAGCTTTCGGGCAGCGGAGCGATGCGCTGCCGAGCGAAACGTCGCATCCAGGATCACCGGTCGGCCGGAGGTCAACACCGCTCGTGCGCGCCGAAAGAGCTCCTCATAGACTTTCTCGCTGAACTCGCGGGAGTAGACGCCCTGCCACGGCTTCGCCGGGATCGGCGTCGTCGGCTCCACCCCGGCGAGGAACTTGCGGGTTCGGTCGGCGTCGATCATCGGAACGGCGAGCTCGGCCGCCGCTCGCGAGGCCACCGTGGATTTTCCCGAGGCCATGATTCCTCCGACGACCACGAGAGCGGGAGGCACGAGGGCACGCCTCTCGGACGCCAGGGCCAGAAGGTAGTAAGTTCGTGCATCCTCCCGATTCTTCTCCCTTACCATGGCGTCGGCCTCGGGATCCGAGGCAATCATGGCGGCGATCTTCCCCCGGACGAAAGCTCGATAGCTCTCGTAGAAGTCGACGAGCGGATAGAGGTCGAAGTCGTTGGCTTCCCGCGCATAGAGCGCGACGAAGCGTTCGGCGAGATCGACACGTTCCGAGCGGGCCAGATCCATGGCGAGGAAGACGACGTCGGCACAGACGTCGGCGAAGCGAAAGCGCTCGTTGAACTCGATGCAGTCGATGATGACGACCTCGCCGGCTTCGTCGAGATAGACGTGCTCGAGGCGCAAATCCCCGTGCCCGTCGCGAATGCGGCGCTCGCGAATGCGCGCCTCGAAAAGAGCCTTTCGAGCGTCGACGAACTCCGTCTGCCACGACTCGATCTCGTTTGCCTGTTCCTGGCTGACGTACTCGAGTATCGTCGCTCGGGCCTGCTCGAAGTTCTCGCGAACGTTCCTGCCGATGACCTCGAGCGCTCCGAACCGTGCCGTATGATCGTTACTGTCACACTCCTCGTGGAAGCGAGCCACGCGCTCGGCGATGGTCTCCACGTGATCCTGCGTCAGCCGACCCTGGGACAACCTCACGTCCGCGCGATCCCGATCGGGAAGGCGCCACATGTGGACCGCCCAATCGATCACCGCTCCGGTGCCATCGATGGAAAGGTGACCCGCCTCGCCTCGGTGAACGGGAACGACTCCCCGATACACGCCGGGCGCCAAGCGGCGGTTCAGGCGGACTTCAGCCTCGCACGCCTCCCGCCGTTTCTCGATCGTGCTGAAGTCGAGAAACCCGAGCTCGACGGGTTTCTTGACCTTCCACACCTCGTTTGCGCTCAAGAAGACCCAGGAGATATGGGTCTCTCGCAGCTCGATCCCGGGACGCAAAAGGTCGTCGGGGAGGGGCATCCGCTATCCTTTCACGGATTCCCAATATCGATCCACCTGCTCCTGAATCAGTCGGAGAGC
>DASPGQ010000519.1 GCA_035620555.1 Vicinamibacteria bacterium | reverse complement strand
ATCTACTCTTCGATGTCGAGGACATCGTGAGCTTCACGAGCCAGTTCGTCACGCTCCATCCTGGGGACGTCATCTTCACCGGAACCCCCGGAACGACGAGCGCGATGAAGCCCGGCGACGTGGTCGAGATCGAGGTCGAGGGTGTGGGAATCCTCCGCAACCGCATCGCCTCATCAGGCACCGACCATTGACGTATCGATGCGGCGACTCACACCGACGATCTACTGATGGTCTCGCGGAATGGTGTCGTTCCAGACCTTCTGTCGCATCAATGCGCCGTTCTCGAATAGCCGTCGCGTGTAGGTGTAGTAGAAATTGTCGAGATCGCTGCGGAAGGTGAGCTCTGCCTCCCAGACCAGCGTTCGTCCGTCGAGCTCGAGCGTCATTCGGTGCTCGCCGAGCATCGATGTCCGCTCCGGATGGTCTTCCTCCGTTTGGTGCGTGATGCTCTCTCGGTAGCGCTCGATGCCCCACGGATATCGCGTCGCCCCGCTGTTGGTAGCGACGACCTTGACCACGCCGGTCTGCGGGTTTCGCTCGAAGCTCGAGACCTCGCCATAGCCCGAGCTCGTGCCGTCGTCCAGGCTCTCGTAGCCGGGGAGGCTCGACGTCGCGGTGGCAGGAAGAAAGGCAGGACGCGGCCGGTCTTCGTGGGGAACCACCGGGAGCAGGATGCGCGCGCCGTCCTCTCCGCCGATTTGAAGCGATGTCGTCATCGGGTAGGGGGTCGGCCAGAACATCGGCCACTGGGCGTTCGAGATGGACACGCGAATGCGGTGCCCCGCGGGGAAGACCCAGGACGTGAAATGCATCTCGATCTCGAGCGGGAAGGGGACGCCGGGCTCGATCCATTTCGGCTCTTTGGCCGACTCGCGATGCGTACCGTTGAAGCCGGCACCCGCCACCTGAGTGACCGTACCATCGGGAGCGACGTCGGACAGACGGACGAACCAGTTGGCGTGGCGAGCATCGGCGGAGACTTTGAGAAGAGCACGCGGCAGGCCCAGGATCTCCATCGCCTCGTCGAGGGGTTCCGAGTCATAGACGAGACTGTAGGCGTCGGTCGGCCGCTGGTCGTGAGCGACATCCCCCCACCACATCACCGGTCCGCCCGCCTCCATGCCGACCCAGGGAACGTAGCGTAGCTGATGATTCGACACGCTCGTCGCCCTCGAATGCGAAAGGACGTGGTTCCCCTGTGGATAGAACGCTCGCTCGCGAATCCGCGCGATAGGCCAACCGTCCTCCCAACGCCATTGTCCCGGAACCTCTTCCAGGAAAGGCCCGGGAGGATGCCAGTCGCGGATGAAGACGGCGAATCGCGGCTCGTCCAGGATCCCGGTGTCCTTCCCCTTGAGCCAGTGATCGAACCAGCGCACGGCTTCGTGCCGCCACTCGAACTGCGGTTTGGGGTAGGCGTTGTGGGGAAAGGCATGGGACCAGGGGCCCATGATGGCTTTCGTCGGGGCGCTCACGTGCTCGAGCATGCGCGGGACGCTGTCACGATAGCCGTCGTACCACCCGCCGATCACGAAGCTGGGAATGCGAATCGAGTCGTATCGCGCCTTGAGCGCGGTGCGGTCCCAGAAGGGACCGTCGCGCTGTTGGCGCTTGTAGGTCATCATCCACGGCTCGGTGTCGAAGCGGTCGCGGAAGTTGGCTTCGTCGATCACGTAGTCGGGGGGACCGGGACGGGCATTGTCGAGATCCTGGCTCATCTCCCATGAGTCGAGGTGAAGAATCCCGTCCATATAGTGCACGTCGTCTTGATAGAGATCATCGGTGGCGTCCACGGCGAGGATCGCCTTGAGCGCGGGCGGGTTGCGCATCGCCATGTGGATGGAATTGAAGCCGCCCCAGGAGATGCCGAACATGCCCACGGCGCCGCTCGACCAGGATTGCTTCGAGAGCCAGTCGATGACGACCTCACCGTCCTCCTGCTCCTGGTCCGTGTACTCGTAAGCGATGAGACTGCCCTCGCTGTTTCCCATTCCCCGGATGTCCACCCGGGCGACGACGTAGCCACGCTCGACGAAGTAGCTGTACAGGCCATGGTTCCTCGCACTGGCCTCGCCTTTGCGGTACGGCAGGTACTCGAGAAGCACCGGGAACCGCTCTCCCTCGGGTCCGCCCGACGGCATGAACAGGTCACC
>DASPGQ010000518.1 GCA_035620555.1 Vicinamibacteria bacterium | reverse complement strand
AGAGCTTCACCAGCCTCAAGGTCACGTCTCGTGAAGAGAAAAACGCCCTGGCCGCCGGGATCGAGGGCTTTCGTTTCACGAGTCCCTACGGCCCCCGGGTTCGCAAATGGCTCAAGCATGGAATCGGAGTGCACCACGCGGGGCTCCTGCCCAAATACCGCGTGCTCGTCGAAAAGCTCGCGCAGCGCGGCCTTCTCAAGGTCATCTGCGGTACGGATACGCTCGGGGTGGGCATCAACGTGCCCATCCGCACCGTGCTCTTCACCCGGCTCTGCAAGTTCGACGGCGAGAAGACGGCGGTTCTCTCCGCTCGGGACTTCCATCAGATTGCCGGCCGTGCGGGAAGGAAGGGCTTCGACGAGAGGGGATTCGTCGTGGCTCAGGCGCCGGAGCACGTCATCGAGAACCTCAAGCTCGAGGAGAAAGCGAAAGGGGGCAAGAAAGTCGTCAAGCGCAAGCCCCCGGAGCACAATTTCGCCAACTGGGACCGGCAGACGTTCGAACGCCTGGTGGCCGCGCCGCCGGAGCGTCTGAGCTCACGGTTCGCCGTGTCGCACGCAATGCTTCTGAATGTCCTCTCCCGGCCCGGTGACGGCTGCCGTGCGATGCAGCGACTCATCCGCGAAAGCCACGATCCTGAGGGGTCGAAACCAGCCCATTTCGCGCGGGGGTGGCAACTCTTCCGGTCGCTTCTTGCCCGCGGCATCGTCGAGATCGTTCCGCGAACCGCCGAGGGCTCACGCCTGCGAGTCAACGTGGAGCTTCAGGAAGACTTTTCGATGGATCAGACGCTCTCGCTCTACCTCATCGAGACGATTCCGCTCCTCGATCCGGATTCGGAGACGCACGCCCTCGATTTGCTCACGCTGGTCGAGAGCATCCTCGAGAATCCCGACCTCATCCTGCGGCGCCAGCTCGACAAGCTCAAGGCGAAGGCGGTGGCGGAGATGAAGGCTGCCGGGCTCGATTACGACGAACGCATGGAAGAGCTCGACCGGCTCGAATACCCCAAGCCGCTTCGTGAATTCATCTACTCGTCGTTCAACGAATTCGCCGACGAGCATCCGTGGGTAGGGGAGGAGAACATCCGGCCGAAATCGATCGCCCGCGAGATGTTCGAGACGTTTCGCTCGTTCTCGGACTACGTTCAGGAATACGAGCTCGAGCGCGTCGAAGGGCTTCTCCTACGTCACCTCGGAAGCGTATACAAGGTCTTGAGGCAGACGGTGCCCGACGCCTCGAAGACCGACGCCGTGGTCGAGATGGAGCTCTACCTTCGCGACATGCTGCGGCAGGTGGACTCGAGCCTGCTCGAGGAGTGGGAGAAGATGCGTGACCCATCCTACCTTCCGGGTGAAGGAAAGGAGCCGCGGCCACCGGGTCCGGAGGTAGCTCCCGACATCACCCGCGACTCGAAAACCTTTACCGCCGCCATCCGAATGCGCGTCTTCACCTTTCTTCGCGCGTGGTCGATCGGAGACGACGCAGCGGCCCTCGATGCCATCGATTTGTTGGAAGACCGGAACGGAGAGACGTGGACGCTCGACCGCCTCAGCGCCGCTCGCGAGGCTTTTCGAGTCGAGCACGTCGATCTGAGGCTCGATCCCGAGGCGCGAAACCTGCGACACACGCATGTCCTGCCTGCGGACGATCGGCGAACTTGGCTGGTGCAGCAGATGCTCGTGGACGTGCAAGAGCTGAACGACTGGGTAGCGGAGCTCGAAGTGGATCTCGATGCCTCACGCGAGGCAGGGGAACCGGCACTTCGGTTGCAACGCCTCGAGAGCCTCGTGTGATCGTCGCCCGCGTGGCGCCGGATCAGCGACCGTGGGTAGCTCGTGAATACCGCCAGCGGCTTCGGCGAACGGCCTCGAGGACGGGTGAAGGCTCGAGCCGGGATATCTCCTCGTGGGTGTAAGGGAACAAGTCGACTCCGGTGGGGAACGACCGGGGCAGATAGTCGGGAATCCGGTCGCGGATGGGCTTCGGGGATTCACTCAATAGCAGGAAGACGTCGATGTCGCTCCCCGGCGCGTAGCTATCGTTCTCGAAGGATCCGAAGACCACGATCTCCTCGATCTCGGGACGCCGCGAAAAGAGGAATCGCGCATAGTTGTCCATGGCTTCACGGACCCGACTCTTATCGACTGATTTGATGACGACAGAACTCAAGGAGCGCCTCGGCGTTGGCAATCGCTTGCTCCGCTTCCTTCCGAGTGTAGAAGTCGACGGGAGCGCCGCGCTCGAAACCGTTTGGATAACGCGTGGGGATGTAGTGCTTGTCGAGCTCCTTGGCGCGATCGATGAGAGATTCGGCCACCCGTACATCCGCCGGTAGCTCGGCCAACAGTAGGCTGAGCACATGGCCCCATGCATCCAGATGGAGCTTCTGAAAAACTGCTTTGATTGCTTTTTCCGCAGCCTGGTGGGAGGCGAATGCAGCCCATTCGAAGTCGCCGTCGTCGAGGGCGTTCCTCGCGTGTCGCAGATCCGCTTCGGCTTGCCGAAACCAGTCCTGCGAACGTTCCGCCACAACGAAGACTCTCATGAATGATACCGCAGCTGCATCTTCCGCGATGGCAGCTCGACTTCGAGCCCCGATGTTCCAGGTGGGACAAATCGCGACGTCCCACGTGGGACAACCGGTCGAATCCCGTCTGCTCAACCGCGGTTCGCGCCCACCGCAGAATTTTCTCGCTCGTGGGAAATTAGGGCTCCCGCACATTGAGGCCGCGCGAGCCGTTCTGCTAGGCTCTCCGCGAAGGAATCGATGGTGAAAGCGGCCGAGTCCGTCGAGGCGGAGGTTCTCAATGTCGTTGCCCTCTCCGACCACATGGTGACACCGGGACCGGCTCTCGAATTCGCGGAGCTTCTCGGGCAGGGCTCGATCGCTCTCGAGAGCGACTGCGGGCATGTCGTTCTCTTGTGTGAGGGAGAGCGCGTTCAGGAGATCATCCGCGCGTTTCTGGAGCGGTGAGAGAGATTTCGGAGACAAAGGCAGACTTACCAGCACCACCGCCGTGACCGAGGCTTTCTGTCCCTTGAGGCCGCGCTTCATTACGTTGTTCACCTTGCCGTGAGCAGAGAAGACAGCCCGGAGCTCCGGGAACTGAGATTCTTGCCTGCGTGAGTCAACGTTTGAGATATTGACGTATGAGTCACGCTATAACAGAACGTCTTACCAAGGCGCTTGCGGATTGGCTGAAGGACACGGCGAAGCGGATGGGCGTTTGTCGGGGCCAAATCGTGCGCGACCAGTTGGAGAAAGCCAAGGCAAACGGTGACAGCCGACCGTACATGCGTCTCGCCGGGAGCGTCTCGGGGCCCAAGGACCTTTCGAGCAGAAAAGGGTTCTCGAGATCGTGAAGGCGATCGCGGATACTCGCTTTCCCGTCGCGCTTGCCCGGAACGACCAGTACCCGCTCGTCGTCCCTCCTGCCTAGGAAACCGCGAAGCGCGCCGTCCGTGTCGCAGCTCGGCGCGTAGAGCTGGGTTGCCCACGGTTTCGCCACCGACGTAACGTCGTCGCGTTGTGTTCCTCCAAGGTGGCTCGACGTTCCCTCGACCGTTCGAGCGGATGAAATAGAATCTCCTCCTGAGGAAAATCCATGAAACCGTCAGCGATTGCCGTCCTCACCGCTCTCACCCTTCTCGTCCGGCCCGTCGAGCCGTCCGCGCAGCCGCTGGACCTCGCCTCGCTCGACGCCGAGCTTGCACGCGTCGTGAGGGAGAAGCACATCCCCGGGCTCTCGGTCGGCGTCATGCAC
>DASPGQ010000517.1 GCA_035620555.1 Vicinamibacteria bacterium | reverse complement strand
TGGAGCGTGAAGATCTGGTTGTAGAGATCGGCGGGCAAAAAGGTGTTCTCGGGAACCGCGAGCTGGGTACGCATCAGGAGCCCGAGGCAACCGGCGAACACGAGGAAGACGAGGGAGGCGGCGGTGTACCACAGACCGACTTCGGAATTGTTGACGGCGGACCAATACCTGAGACCCGTCGGTGTCTTCCACGCCGTCAGGAGACGTTCTGCCTGCGCGCGCTGCCGCTCCGGGCTCGGCGCCTCGGGCGCGGGGTCACCGCGGCCGAGCTTCTCCCCGATCTCCTTCGCGCTCACTGGAGGCTCTCCATATAAGCGGCGAGCGCGGCGAGCTCCTCCGCCGGGAGCATCCGGAATCGTGGCATTTGGGCCCCGGGTTTCACGTCTTTCGAGAACGCGATCCAGTGCTCGAAAGCGGAAACGTCGTTTTCTAGCGTGGCCGCCGCGAGACTCACGCGGCTTCCCACGTGGGTGAGGTCCGGCCCCACGACACCGTCCGCTCGGGTACCGCGGACGGTATGACAGGCACCGCAGCCGCTCTCGAGGAAGAGCTCGCGTCCCCGGGTCACGATGGGATCATCCCGGGACGCGCCCGGTGAGCGCTGGTGCTCGAGCCAGGCCTCGAATCCGTCCTCCTCCATGACGACGACGAAAAATGCCATCCACGCGTGCGACTCGCCGCAGTATTCCGCGCAAGCGCCGCGGAAGGTCCCCGTCCGGGTCGGCTCGAGCACGAGCCTGGTGGTGCGGCCGGGAATCATATCGCGCTTACCCGCGATCGACGGCACCCAGAACGAATGGATCACGTCCGGGCTACTCAGCACGATCTCGACGCGCTCTCCTACCGGCAGGCGAATCTCGTTGGCAAGCTCGAAGCTCTCACCGTCCGGCAGGCGATAGCGAACCCGCCACCACCATTGCTCGCCACTCACCTCGATCTCGAACCGCGTCGACTCCGGGCCCGTCTCGAGTCCGGGCATCAGAGATAGCGCGTACACGAGGAGGACCGCGAGGACGACCGTCGGCAAGGCGACGCCTCCGCCGATGATGAGCCGGTTCGCCGCTCTTTGCGAGTGCTTTTCGGGACGGAGATGGATGGCATAGACGGCGAGCACCACGACGGCGAGCCAGATGACCACCGCCCCTCCCGCCATCCACCAGAACAATTCCGCGATGCGCTCGGCGGACACACCGGCGGTATCGAGAGTCGATTGGGGTCCATCACAACACGTCAGGACGAGCGCCATCGCCTGGGCCAGTGGAGCTGCATCGAGAGACGAGGAGGCCCCCATGCCCGAAGCTCTTCAGTTTCTCCGACGGATGGCGTCGACGAGCTCAGCCTTCGTCATACGACTCCTGCCCTCGATGTTGAGCTCCTTGGCACGATTCCGCAGCTCTCGCACCCCCCGTTCTTCGAGCGCGGTGTTCGGGTTGCCGGTTCCGGTGGTCGTCTTGTTTCGAGTCTTTCCCGCCCGACGTCTCTCCTTGTTGACCGTGCGTGCCGCAACCTCGGCGGCGCGATCCTCACTGCGACCACGCTCGATTACGCTCTCCTTGATGTGCTGATATTGCCGTTCTTCCTTGTCGGTCCAGCTCTCTCGGGGCATCTCGGTCGTTCCTCCTGACTTTCCTTTCCATTGCGACAACGGAACTTAACGCGAAGGCGCTCCACGACGGCATTCGGCGTTTCCGGCAGGTAAGAGGGGCTCCAGACCCTAGGGGACGCTACCGGTTTGGCTGTAGCCGGGAGTCAGATATCGCCGGCTTCCAACACGACTCGAGCCGACTGCCTCACCGCCGAGTCCTCGATTTCCAGCAGACTCAAGAAAAACGACTGGACGCTGGGCGAGCTGGTCGAGCCCCGAAGAAGCTCGTACAGTCGCATGAGGGAGTTCTCCGTCTCGAGAACGTGGGCCACGATCGCATCACGAGACGAGGGTGAATCGGATGCACGGTGTCTCATCGCACGCTCCACCTCGGCGTTGGGATCGAACTGGAGCCAGGTATCGAGAACCGAGCCGCCAGTCTGTTGCGCCGACTCCACGGCACGCTCGAGTGTGGACTCGTGCTCGTCGATCACGGCGAGAAGCAACGCCGTGCGCTCGTCGTCCGCCTCGCTTCGAGCCTCGCGGACCGCGTCGCACAGACGACGGTGCACCGAACGCACGTGCTCGACGATGTCTCGAATCGTCTGATATGCCACGAGTGGCCTCCCGCTGACTTACTGTGAAAGGGATCGTCGCAACTGACTCAGAACAAGCATGGCCATCATTCTCGACGAGAGATACCTCTCTCAGGAATCGGGTGCATCATGGAGAATCGCATGGAGGCGATGCCTGAGCTCACGTTCTCGCTGTATTCATGACGTCCAGGTATGGCCGGTTAGACGTAATTAAGGTCTCTACGGTATTCGTTGCCAGCGGCGGGCTTGCTAGCCTCCGAGAACAACGGAACTGCAAAAGGAGGCTGCATGGATTCCCGAACCTTGAGAGAAAGCACCACCATCAAGGCGATGTCGATTTTTCTCGGCGTCGTGTACCTGTTCACCGGTGGGCTGAAGTTGGCCGGCATGGAGATGATGATCGAGAGCTTCCGCGGCTGGGGCTACTCCGTTACGTTCATGTACGTCATCGGAGTGCTGGAGGTCGCCGGCGCCGTCATGCTGCTTACGTCCCGTATGCGAGTTTACGGGGCAACGCTGATCTCGATCTTGATGATCGGAGCCGTCTTCACCCATCTGCGTGCGGGAGAGTGGATGATGGTGCCAGGACCGATGATCATGCTCGCTCTGGCGGCAACGGTCGGGTGGGCCGAACGCACCGCCGCCTCATATCTACGAGAAGGTCACGTCTGAGCTGAAAGGCTATGGCTCGACTGGGAGGGCTGGCCGGCTATTCGAAGAGACGCTGGATGAGCTGCTTGGGATCGACCGGCTTGAGGAGATGGCCATCGAATCCCGCATCGCGAACCGCGGCCAGAGACTCGTCGTCGGCTCGGCCGGAGACGGCGAGGACGAGGAGTCTCTCCCCACCCGGCGCGCTGCGGACCCGGCGACACACCTCGTAGCCGTCCATTCCCGAAAGCCCGAGGTCGAGCACGAGAGCATCTGGTTCGAACGAGGCAGCGGTTTCCAGCGCCGAGGCACCATCGCGGCAGACCTCGGTCTGGAATCCCGCCGAGCTCAATAGGACGGCGAAGCTTCTGGCACTGTCGAGGTTGTCATCGACGACGAGAACCTTCCGCTTCTTTCCCGGACGGAGTTTGGCTTCTTCAGATGGCTCGCTCTTCGGGAGCCTCAGCTCGAGTCGAAGACCCTTCTCGTACGGTTCGCCCGAGAGGTTACCCCCGCACGATCGTACCCTTTCGCGCGAGACCCAGAGGTCGAGCCCGTCCTTGAAATCCGGTGAAAAGAGCTCGGTAGGAACCGTGGATACAGCCAGTTGAGGAACTTCGAAGGTAAGGTCGACGTAGTCTCCTCGCCGCATGGATAAGCGAATCTCAGCGCCTTTTTCCGTGTACTTCGAAAGGACGTGGACGACGTTCTCGATAATTCGTCTCAGCACTCTCGTATCCACGGCCACCCAGACCCCGTCGCTACTGGTAAACGAAAGACTCCGATCTCGCAGGAACGGCCCGAGTCCCTTAAACGCTCGCTCCACGATCGGCGAGACTTCGGCGTTTCCGTCGACCCGATTCGGAGGACATGCGCGATCGAGGAAGTCCTCCGCCTTTCTCAAGACATCGTATACGTTACGAAACGTTACCTCCTTCAACGATCTTTGGGTGGGATCTGCGGAGTTCTGGAGAAGCGTCATGGTTACGCCGTCGAGTAGATTCCTGAGATCGTGCACCAGGCCGGACAGAAACCGCTCGACTTCAATGCTGGTGAACGCCTCGGCCTCACGCCGTGTCATGATCCTTGTCTTCTTCTTCCAGCTCGGCAGCAACTGCGGTGAGCCAGGCGTTGAGCTGTTCGGCATCCACGGGCTTGAGAAAGTAGTGATCGAAGGTTTGTGCCGCAACTTTGTCCTCGCCCCGCTCCTTGAACCCCGAGATACCGGCGATGAGCATCGGTGTCGAAGCCTCGGCACGCAGGCGCCTGGCCACCTTGTAGCCATCCATACTCGGAAGTCCGACGTCCACTAGCACGACCTGCGGCCTCGCCTGACGGGCTGCTGCGATGCCTTGGGGGCCGTCATGGGAAAGTGTGACTTCATGACCTCGGGATTCCAGTCTCTTCTTCAGTCCGAGCGCTAGATCCTTGTTGTCTTCGATAACCAGGATTCGCAACGGTCGCAGGGCATCCGTGGACGCGTCGCCGTCGGAAAGGGGCTCACCCTGGTGGATAGGAAGCTCGACGGTAAAGGTGCAGCCCATTCCTGGGCCCTGGCTTCGAGCCGTGATCGTTCCCCCGTGCAGCTCCACGAGCTTCTTGACCAGGGTCAGACCGATGCCGAGTCCGCTGCCAGCGCGGCGGAGTGACTCGCTCACCCGAACGAACGGCTCGAAGACCACGTTGAGATGCTCTTCCGACAGGCCCTCGCCATCGTCGTCGACACGGATAATGACACGATCGCCACGGCGTTCGGCAGACAGCTCGATGCGTTCCCCTACGTTCGTGTACTTGATCGCATTCGACAGGAGATTGCCGAATATCTGTTGAATTCGCGCCGCGTCGGCGAACAGATAAATCCTCTCGTTAGGGAGGCGCATGTGAAAGTCGCGGGGATCGTCCTGGAGGCGCTCGCGCACCGCATCTCTCGCGGCCTCGACACAGGCCGACAGCGACACGACCTCCGGCCGCAGCTCGAGCTGCCCTCTGGTGATCCGCGAAATCTCGAGAATGTCGTCCACCAGCCGCTTGAGCTGACGCGTTTGCCGCTCGATCATCTTCTCGGCCCACTCCCGGTGCTCGTGGGTCGAGTCGCTCCGAAGGAGCTCGATTCCGTTCACGATCGCCCCGATGGGGTTTCGCAGTTCGTGACCGAGCATCGCGAGAAAGTCGTCCTTGAGCTTACTCGCCCTCAGGGTCTCGGCCGCGGTGCTCTCGCGATCGAGCTCCAACCCCTTTCGCGCCGTGACATCGATGTGGACGCCGACCAACCGAATCGGAGCGCCTCCGTCGTCGAATTGGACCCTTCCCTTCGCCCGGATCCACCGCTCTCGGCCGTCGCGTCGAGGTACGCGGAACTCGGTTTCATACGTCGCTGCTCCGGAGAGCGCCTCGCGCACCACCCGCTCGACTTCGTCTCGGTCATCGGGGTGGATGAGCCCGATCCAGCGTGGGTAGCTCAAGTTCTCTTCGGGCTCGAGACCAAAGAGCCTACCGTTTTCCTCCGAGCTAACCGACACATCGTCCCGGACGTTCCAGTCCCAGGTGCCGACCCCTCCGACTTCCTGGGAAAGCCGAAAACACTCGAGAGCCTCTTCCCATTCTGCCGTCCGAGCGCGCTTCGTCTCGCGCGGGGGAGATTTCGCCCTGTTTCCGTCGACTTCGTCGGACATCACTGTTCTCCGTGGAGATGGGAACAGGTTGCCGGTATGCGGCCGCTCTCCGACAGCCGGATCGCCACTATACAACGGTTCACAGGCTCGAGGAAATCCAACCCCTCCCTTCGGTGTCGCGGAGGCCGAGCCCGCTAGGCTCGCACCCGGGTCGGGGCGGCGAGCTCCAACGTCATCGGGGTAGAGCCACATCCGGCTGGCGAGATAAGAGACGTACATCCCGATCAGGATGACCGACTCGAGCTTTGATAACCTCCGGCCGGAGAGCAGAAATGTGAATATCACGATCGCGGTGCCGATCTTCACGGGAAGATCGAACTCCAGCACGACGTCTGGTACGCTGTATCCGGAGATCAACATCCCCAGGCCGAGGGCGAGCATGGGGTTGGTGATGTTCGAGCCCACGAGCGTCCCCACGGACAGCTCGCTCCGTCCTTTCCGGATGCTGGCGAGGGCGGTGCTCAGCTCGGGGAGCGATGTGGAAAGGCCTATGACCGAGACCCCAATCAGAGAGCCCCCGAGCTCGAAGCGTTTCACCAGGTGCTCCGCCACCTGCAGGACGAAATGTCCGGCGAGCACGATGGCGCACAGACCGCCGACGATCCAGGTCCAGTGACGCCAGGCGTCCGTCCGCGAATCGGTCTCTGGCGGCGGGACCTGCTCGGCCGCTTCGTCTCGGGATGGGCTTCGGTAGATGACGACGAGATACACCAGATAGCCCGCCATGAGCACGGCGCCCTGAGCCCGCGAGAGCCATCCGTTCCATCCGAAGGCCAGAACCAGAGCGGCCACGCCGATCATGATCCCGAAATCCCGGTAGAGAAGCGTCTTGGTGAATGTCAGCGCACCGGCGAGGGCGACGATCCCGATGAGCAGGTTCTGCTGGGCGATGTCGGAGCCGACGTTGGTGCCCAGCACGGTGGCTGCGGCAACGTCGGGATCGATGCGGCCGGCGAGGATGTCCGTGCTCGCGATGACATGCGTCAGGATCTCGGGGAGGGAGGTCCCGATGCTTATGATTGCGAGTCCGATGAAGCTTCCCGAGATGCCGCGCTGCTCCATGAGGATGGCGGCGTGGCTGACGATCTTTTCGGAGCCGCCGATCAGGACTGCCAGCGAAAGAAGGCCGAGAACGCCGTCGCCCAGCATCGGCTACCTGGTCATTTTCATTTTCAGCTCAGGCCCGATTATCGCGCCGGATTTCGGCCACGATGGCTTCGAGCTCGTCGATGTGAGCCGGCTTGACGACGTGCGCGTGAAAGCCCGCCTCGAGCGAACGTTTGCGGTCCGCTTCGTCGTAGCGGCCCGAAAGGGCGAGGAAGACGGCGTCGCGAAGCGATGTCATTTCCTTCACTTGTGCCAACAGCTCGTGCCCGGTCATGTCGGGCAGGCCCAGGTCCAGGATCACGACGTTGGCATCGAACCCGCGCAAAGCATCGAGGGCCGCCTTCCCGGACGAGGCGGTGCGCACCTCGTGGCCGCGGGATTCGAGAAGAATGCGTTTCGACTCCAGGAGATCCTCGCTATCGTCGACGAGCAGAATGCGATATCGCTCTACGTGCTTGCGCTCGCGATCGTTTCTCGCGCAGCCTTTCTCCTCCGGCAGAGGCTTCTCCCGAGGCTCTCTCAGGTACCGCGCGATCAGGGCCACGAGCTCGCCGCTGTGGATGGGCTTGGAGGCGTAGTCGTTGCAACCGGCCTCGAGGCATCTTTCGCGCTCCCCACGCATCGCGTGGGCGGTCAAAGCGATGATAGGATTCTCGAAGCCGTCGCCTCGGAGACGCGACACGGCCTCGTAGCCGTCCATACCCGGCATTTGCATGTCCATCAACACCAGGTCGAAGGGCTCGTCTGAGTTTGCCGCACGGGCCACGGCGTCGATGGCATCTCGACCGTCACTCGCGGTCTCGACCTGGGCGCCGGCTTCCTCGAGAAAATGTTTGGCGAGAGCACGAACTTCCCGGCGATCGTCTACTACGAGGAGACGGCCATCGAGTCTCGGCAAGGCTCGGTCGCCTCTCGCGTCCGGTGCGACGATCTCCAAGCTCGGTTCGACCAGCGGCACCCCCTCCAACGGTCCTGCGGCCACGGTGAGCTGGAACGTGCTCCCCTGGCCGAGCTCGCTCTCGACACGGATCTCTCCTCCGAGCAGGCGAGCGAGCCGCTGACTGATCGTCAGCCCGAGACCGCTTCCGGTGAAACGCCTCGAGGGGGAGTCGTCCGCCTGGGCGAACGGCTCGAACAGCTTCTGCTGTTTTTCGAGAGAGATGCCCACGCCGGTGTCGATGACCTCGAACTGGAGCTCCTCCGTCTCCCGGAGCAGCCTCGTGAACAGCCGCACGCTCCCGTGCTCGGTGAACTTGATGGCGTTGGCCACTAGGTTCAGAAGGATCTGCCGCAATCGGTTCGGGTCACTCTCGATCGTCTCGGGAAGCTCACCGTCGAACTCGATGAAGAGATCGATTCCCTTCTCGATGGCTTGCGCTTCCATGAGCGAACGCACTTCGGTCACGACGGAGTCGGGCCGGAATCGTTCGATTCGAATGTCGACCTGATCGGCCTCGATCTTCGACAAATCGAGGACATCGTTCAGGATCTCCAGTAGATAGCGACCATTGCGACGGATGGTGTCGACATAATCGAGCGCTTCCGGCTCCTCCGAGAGGTGCTTCGCCAGAACGTCTGCATAGCCGAGGATCGCGGTCATCGGCGTTCGGATCTCGTGACTCATGTTGGCGAGAAATTGGCTCTTGGCCCGGCTCGCCGACTCCGCCGTGATGCGGGCAGTGCGCAGCTCCTCTTCGGCACGCTTGCGCTCGGTAATCTCCCGCAGCGTTCCGATCAGTCGGATCGCTCGCAGTCCCGACGTCGTCTGTCCAAACTGTACTTGGGCGTTGGCCACGAGCCAGATCTCACCACGGTCGGGAACCTCGGTGCGAAATTCGACTCGAGAGCGTCCGTTGGCGGCCCCCTGCGCGGTGCTCTCCAGCATTTTTTCGACGGCTCGCCGGTCCTCGGGATGCACGCGCGAGAGGGCCTCTTCGATCGAGAGCGTTTCGCTGGAGACGCCCAAGATCTCGCGAGCGCGCCGGTCGAGAATCATCGACTGGTCTTCGAGGTCGATCTCGTAGACGCCCAGCTTGCCCGCGGCGAGTGCGAGCCGCTGATGCTGTTCCGAATGACGCAGCGCTTCCTGCGTCTGCTTGACGTCGTGCACATCGGTGGAGGTCCCGAACCACTCCAAAGGACGCTCGTCGCGGGAGCCGAGCGGCACCGCACGCGTGACGAACCAACGGTAAGAGCCATCGCGCTGTCTCACGCGATGCTCTACTTGTAATGTCTTTCCGGTCGTACGGCATCGGAGCAGAGCTTCCCGGGTTCGTCCCTTGTCCTCGGGATAGAGGCAATTCATCCAACCGGCTCCGAGCGCTTCGGAGCCCTCCTTGCCGGTCCTTTCGGAAAAACGAGAGTTCACGTACGTCCACTCGAGGCGCTCGTCGGCCCGAAAGATGATGTCGGGAACGTTGTCCGCGAGCACGCGGAGCCGCTCTTCACTCTCGGTGAGCTCGGTCATGTCGGTGAAGGTGACGACCATGCCGTCGCGCCGGCCGTCCCGAGTCCGGTAAGCGCGAACCCGCCGCACGAACCAGCGACCTTCGGTCGTCTGTACGACGTGCTCGATCATCGGTTCGGCTTCGGAAAGGTCGGAGGGATCCGGCATCGGCGGCATGTCGCGCACGCTATGCGTTTGATGCCACAACGGTCTTCCGATGTCGCTGTCGATCAAGTTGTAGACCCTCGTTACCGACGGGGTGAAGCTGCGAATGCGAAAGTCGTCCTCGAGGATGATGACCGCAATCTCCGTACTGATAAGAACGTTTTGAAGATCGGTGTGTGCGCGCTCGAGTGCCTCGTTGGCGGCCTGGATCTCTTCCTTGCGGGTTTCGAGCTCTTCGTTGGCTGATTGGAGCTCTTCGTTCATCGAGCGCAGCTCTTCGTTCGA
>DASPGQ010000516.1 GCA_035620555.1 Vicinamibacteria bacterium | reverse complement strand
CGTGCTCGAAAGGAACCACCCCGGCCCACATCGAGAGCGTAAGATCCTCCTCGTCGTCGACTGGAGGACCCGAGCGGATCTTGGCGGAGGCTTCCCGGATCGGCACGCGCACGACGAGCGTCGCCTGAAGCTCCCGATCGTTCGCGCCGCGTGCATCCTTCGTCCTGCCGGGAACGAGATGCTCGACGATGGCATCGAGCGCCGCTGCCTTCTCCCTGGGATCCCGGATCGGCTCCGCGCGTCCGAAGAGGACGACGGATCGATAGTTCATCGAGTGGTGGAAGCTCGAGCGGGCGAGAACGAGCCCATCGAGCAGCGTCACGGTGAGGCAGACCGGGGCGCCCTTCGCCATGTCGTTGAGCAAACGACTCTTCGCGGAGCCATGCAGCAAGAGCTCGTCGCCCCTTCGAGCATAGCCCATCGGGATCACCACGGGGCCATCGTCGGTGGCAAGGCCCACGTGGCACAACATGCCCTGGTCCAGGATTGCGTGAACGGTGGCCTCGTCATACGAGCCTCGTTTAGGAAGCCGGCGGACGGTCGATCGGAGCGTCTTCTTGAGCTCGTTCATGCCGTCAGTTTATCCCGAAATGGCCCTATCAGAAGATCCATTCATGCGAAGTTAGCTAGATCCATTTCTTCGAGACCTACGCCTGCTACCGGGATTGCGCGCTGGCATAGAATCCGATGGTCTCCGTTGAGCGAAATCAGCAGGTGACGCGAGGATGGAGGGTTCATGAGGGTCAGGAGCTCGTTTCCTCGAGCCATACGAGCCATCGAGAACGTCTTCATTCCCGTCTGCGGTGGTGGTCGTGTGGCGGCCCGGATATGGATCCCGGAAGATGCTGACACCTCTCCGGTTCCCGCGATTCTGGAGTACATCCCCTACCGCAAAGGGGATCGCATGCGGGACCGGGACGAAACCATGCACGGCTACTTCGCCGGCCACGGCTACGCCGCAGTTCGGGTCGACCTGCGTGGCACGGGTGATTCCGACGGCGTCCTCCACGACGAGTACCTCACTCAGGAGATCGACGACGCCCGAGACGTGATCCAGTGGATCGGTGCTCAAAGTTGGTGTACCGGCGCCGTCGGCATGATGGGAAAGTCATGGGGTGGATTCAACGCCCTGCAGGTCGCTGCGCGCGGAGGGGTCGAGAACCTCCGCGCGGTCATCGCCGTCTGTTGCTCCGACGATCGATACCGAGACGACGCCCACTTCATGGGAGGCGCGCTTCTCAACGAAAACTTGTTCTGGGGCCTCGTGCTCACGTCTCTGCGCGTCATGCCTCCCGATCCGATGAACGTCAATGAGCGCTGGCGGGAGATGTGGCTCGAGCGCCTCGCGGCGGCCTCACCGTTGGCGGACGAGTGGCTCCGGCACCAGCGGCGAGACGATTATTGGGATCAGGGCTCCGTCTCGCGGGACTATCGTGCCATCACGTGCCCGGTCTACCTGGTGGGTGGCTGGGCGGACGCCTATACCAATGGCATTTTTCGTATGCTCGCTGGACTCGAGGTTCCGCGGAAAGGGCTCATCGGTCCCTGGGCGCATGCCTATCCTCAGGACGGGGTTCCCGGTCCCCCGATCGGATTTCTTCAAGAGGCCCTTCGCTGGTGGGACCACTGGCTCGCGGGACGTGAGACCGGGATCCTGAACGAGCCGATGTTGCGCGCGTGGATGCCCGATTCGAAAACACCCGCCGCGGCGCGCCACGAGTCATCCGGTCGATGGATTGCCGAGCCGAAGTGGCCGCCGGCCGAGGAGCGCTCCCGCCGGCTGGAGCTCGGTCCCGGAGCACTCCTTCAGGCCGAGTCTCAAGCTGCCTCGACCGTCTCCATCGTCTCCATCCAGTCACCGCAGAGCACGGGCAGCCAGGCAGGAAGCTGGTGCCCGTTCGGGGCCGAAGGCATGCCTCGCGATCAAAGAGAGGACGATGGCCGCTCGGCGTTCTTCGACTCCACCCCTCTCACCGAGCGGGTGGAGATCCTCGGCGAGCCCGTTTTGCGACTGAATCTCTCGTGTGATCGTCCCGTGGCCACTCTGGTGGCGCGCCTCGTGGACGTTTTCCCCGACGGAGTTTCGGCCCGAGTGACCTACGGGATCTTGAACCTGACACATCGCTCGGACCACGCCGAACCGGAGCCCATGCCCTTCGATACCGTCGTCGAGGTCACGCTGCCGCTCAAGCACGTCGCCCACGCTTTCCTGCCCGGCCATCGAATCCGAGTGGCTCTCTCGACTTCGTACTGGCCCATCGTCTGGCCCGCGCCTTCCGAGGCAACCCTTGTTCTGTTCACGAAGGGGTCGAGCTTCGAGCTTCCCATCCGGACACCGCGCCAAGCAGACTTCGAGCTCCGCGGCTTCGACCCCCCGGAAAGCGCACCCTCGCCAGCGACGACCGAGGTGACTTCGGGAAATACAACCGGCCGGGTCCATCACGACCCGTTGACGGGGGAGTCCGTGCGTGAGTTCCAGGCTGAGTTCGCCGAGAACGACGAGCCGGCTTTGTCGCGCATCGACGCGACGGGCATGGAGTTCGGCGACGCCCTCGGCGCGCGCTTCTTCATTCGCGACCGGGACCCGCTCTCGGCACGCATCGAGGCGCGCCATCACGCACGATTCCAGCGCGCCGGCTGGAGCGTGGGAACGCGGGTTGCGGCTCGCATGTGGTGCGACGAGGCAAAGTTCATCATCGAGACCGACATCGAAGGATTCGACGGAGACGAACGCGTCTTCGAAAGGAGATTTCGCTCGGAGATCCCGAGAGATCTCGCGTGAGCTCCGTACCCGGATCTCTCGCGTCCGCGGCCTCGCTCTTCGCGTCCCTCAGGCCAAATCGAACAGTAAGACTTCGGACCACTCGCCGCGGCCGAGAATCTTCAGGTCTTGCTCTTCACTCGCAGCCGCTCCATCACCTTCTTCGAGCTCGATGCCGTTCAGTGATACGGACCCGCTCGCGATGTGGACCCAGGCGCTGCGGTCTGGGCGAAGCCGAAACTCTCGATGATCTCCCGTTTCGACCAGCGTCAGCCAGAGGTCCATGTCTTGCTGGACCTGGAGGCTCGCGTCCCGTCCGTCGGATGATGCCACCAGAAGAAAATCCCGCCTTGCGGCGTAGCGGTCGAGCACCTGTTGGTCGTAAGTTGGCTCCAGCCCGTCCGTATCCGGCACGATCCACATCTGCAGGAAATGAACCGGCTCGAATCGGGAATGGTTGTATTCACTATGGGTGACCCCGGTTCCGGCCCTCATGAACTGGATCTCGCCCGCCCGGATTATTCCACCACCCCCCGAGCTGTCCTTGTGTGCAAGCGCACCGTCGAGGACGTAGGACAAGATCTCCATGTCTCGGTGCGCGTGCGTGGCGAAGCCGGCACCCGGTCTCACGCGGTCGTCGTTGAGTACGCGAAGGCTTCGGAAACCCATATGAGCCGGATCGTGATAATCACCAAAGGAGAAGGTGTGCCGGCTGTCGAGCCATCCCCAGTCGGTCCGACCTCGTTCTTCTGCACGACGGATTTTCAGCATCGTCGAACAACCTCCACTTCGTCTCAGAGAGACGTTGATGTCGATTCACTTCCGTGCCGGACCGCGGATCACGCGGCCCGGCCGCTCGCCGGTGAACCCCCCGTCCTTGATGACCGGAACGCCGTTGATCAGGACGTGGCGGATCCCGACCGCATACTGGTGCGGGTCGGTGAAGGTGGCGCGGTCGATGATGGTCTCGGGATCGAACACCGTGATGTCCGCGTACATGCCCTCGGCGATGAGCCCGAGCTCCGGCTGCCCGATCTGCTCCGCCGACAGAGACGTCATCCTCCGCACCGCTTCCTCGAGCGAGAGCACGCCGAGCTCGCGAACGTACCGGCCTAACACGCGGGCGAAGGTCCCGTAGCTTCGGGGATGAGGATGGCCGATTCCATAGGAAACGTTGTCCCCGTCGGTATCGATCATGGCGAAGGGATGGCGCAGGATGCGCTTGACGTCCTCTTCGTCCATCGAGTGGTAGATGGCGCCGAAGCCTCCTGCGAGCTGGAGCTCGATGACCAGATCGATCCCGTTCTCGAGCGTCACCGGAAGGCCGCGATCCCGGGCGAGATCGGCGAGCGTCTTCCCGTTGTACCGCGGGTCCGAAGGCACGGTGCGGAATTGCACCCGCTCCAGGTCATTTCCCGCCCGCTGGTTGACGAAGATGAACTCCATGTCCTTTTCGATTCTCGCCCGCGTCTCCGGATCGGACACGCGCTCCTCGAACGCCGAGTCCCCTCCGGCAAATGCCCATTGCGGAAAGAGGACCCGCGAGGTCGTGCTCGAGGCGGTGTAGGGGTAGACATCTAGCTTCACGTCGAGTCCCTCCGCGCGGGCCTCGTCGATCATCGCAAGCGTCTTCTCCGACAGGCCCCATTGTGGAGCGCCCACCGCCTTGTGGTGCTGGATCTGCGCAGGAATTCGCGCTTCGCGCGCGACACGAATGGTCTCCGCCACCGAGTCGAGGAGCCCATCGGCCTCGTTCCTCATGTGGCTCACATAGATGCCTCCATAGCGGGCGGCGACTCTGGCGAGCTCGATGACCTCTTCGGGCTCGGCGTAGTTCGCGGGCACGTACAGGAGTCCCGTTGAAAGGCCGAGAGCGCCATCCTTCATCGCTTCCTCGACCAGTCGTTTCATCTCTTCGAGCTCCTCGGGGGTCGGCGGCCGGTCATCGAGGCCGAGGACTGTTTTTCGGGCCCAGGTGTGGCCCGCGAAAAAGCCGACGTTCGGGGCCACGCGAAGCGTCGCCATGTACTCGGCGAGCGGATACGGCTGGTCACCACTGTGAAGGCTGGCGAGAATGGTCGTGATGCCCTGGCGAAGGAAGTTCTCGGCGAGCGGGTGCTCGTGGATCGACGTCTGGATGTGCGCGTGCTGGTCGATGAAGCCCGGAGCGACGACGAGTCCGTCCGCCTGGAGAACGAGGTCGGCGGCGTCGGGCGGAATCCCGTCGCGCGCGACCCGCGCGATCCGGTCCCCGCGCAGAGCGACATCGGCGCGAAAACGCTCCGCTCCCGACCCGTCGACTACGACCCCATTCAGGATCACGACGTCGTAGCGCTCCTGAGAGAACGACGTGAGAGCCAATAGAAGGAAAACCGAGGCGATCATGGTGGCGCATTCTACACCCCGGCCCGCCATGATGAAGTTGATCGTGCCTTCTCGAGGGAAGCGGTCCGCTACTCAGAATCGGGCGAATGCTGCTTCGCCGGCCATCTTACACTCCGGACAATGCCACGACCTGGACGTAGGAGTTGAACTGCTCGAAATCATCGACGTTGGCGGTGCAGAGCCGCGCGACACCGTGAGTCAGTGCCGTGGCCACGACGTTCGCGTCATGGATGTGCTTTCCCGAACACTTCACTTCATCCAGAAGCCGACGGAGCCGATCGAAGATGGCGCGCGATTCATTCAAAAAAAGCATTCGCGCTCGCAGCCTATCGACGTTCGTGGCGGCATCCTCCGGGGACAATGCGAGTCCGTTCTGATGGAGGGGCGGGTCGCGACGACCAGATACTCCCCCAGTATTTGCCCGCTCGTGCAAAGCCGGAACTCCTCTTTCGGCCACTGGTTCAGTATGCGCAGCGCGTCGCCGTGCTCGACGCGTGCCGGAGTCGAGGCTGACAGGAGAACGTTGGTATCGACGAGAACGAGCCTATCGTCCATCGTCTCCGTAGATATCTTCGCGACGCCATGTGCCCTTCTCCGCCTTGGAGAACTTCAACTCCAGCGGAGGCAGTTTGATCCCCTCGGGCTCGTCGCGAGCGAGCGACTCGAGAATGTGAAGGAGCTCCTTTTGAAGCGACCGTCGATGCCTCGCGGCGCGCCGCTTCAGAGCTTCGATGCGGATTCCGGGATTCAGGAATTCAATGCGGAGACGTCTTCGATCCACATCGCCAAGGTTCCTGAAATCTGCGAACGATTTGCTCGATGCGCTGGTATCCCATTTTGGGAGCCGTCCAGGGGGGTGTTAGATTGCACCACCCGTCCTGCTAGGCGAACTGCAACCGTCTTCCTTTCGGTTCCGGGACGGTGTCGCCGAACTCCTGAGCGGTTTCGATCCACAGGGCCACGGCCTCGTTCACGTTCGCTAGTGCCGTTTCCTGTGTGTTGCCGTGAGCCATGCAACCCGGCAGTTCCGGCACTTCAGCAACAAACGCGTTGTCTTCGTTACTCCAATGGATGATGGTTTCGTATTTATGCATCGTCCAGTTCCCCAAGTTGGTACTTCAGGATCAGCTGGCGCACCTGCCGCACCTGATAGGGTTTCGCTTTCTCATTGTCGCGCTGCAAGTTGATCTTCTCGTCAACTCCAGCCCGTCGGAAGACGTGGTGGCTGCCACGCGTCCGCTCTTCAAAACCAAGATGCAGGAGCAATCCCCGGAGGTCTGAGAAAGCGACGTTAGCGTCGGACCTTCCTTCCAGTATCCTACGGATGAGCTTCGTCCATTTGCTCACTCGTCTATTCTAGAGCCTTCAGCTGGAGTTTCGAAGCAACCTAACTTGAAGCTAAGGCGAGATTCGGTCGCCGATTACGGCCCACAGCGCGATTCCCTAGTAGGAGACGTTGTCTCCATCATCGATCGCGGAGCCGCTGCCGCGCGAAGAGCTCAGCCTCTTTCCTCACTACTTTCCCGAGTCGGAAGGTAGCAAGATCAGCGGTTTTCCCTTGGGTCGAACCGCCCGGAAATCGCGTTCATCCACGGTAAGTACTCGACGGATGCCCAGGCGCTCCGCCGTCGCGATGACGGAGCTGTCGACGAGGCCGAGGTCGAGATCGCGATACATGGCTACGAGCTCTCGGGAGCGCACGACGTCCGCCGGGGTCATCGGCTCGAGCCTGAGAGCGCCGGAGGTCAATCCGTCGAGGAAATCGAGCTCCGCGTCGACACCCAGGAACTCGCGAAGGAGATAATCGAGCTCTCCCAGGACCGCCGAAGGAACGATGATGGGCCCGGACTCTTTCTGGATGATTCCCCGGACTGCAGCATGATGGGCGTCATCCGCGTCATAAAGAGCGTATAGACCTCCGGTGTCGGCGACGAGGCTCATCGCTCTCGTTTTCTTCTCGCTGCCCGGCGCAGCAGCTCCTCGGCGCGCTCGGAGATGTCGCGCCTGCCGCTTCGGTGGCGCCCGATTCCCGTGATCGGTGGGCGCGCCGGAATCTCTGCCTCCTCGATGTACTTCCGCAGAGCGTCTCGGATCAATTCCGCCTGGGTTCGTCCTTCCACGGCGGCCCGGTGGCGGATGGCGACGGCGACGTCCTCGTCGACATAGACGGTAGTACGTATCATATGCGTATGTTAGCATATATGACTCAACGCCCCGCTCTTTCATTCCGCACCCTGCAGCGACGGCACATTCCGTACGCCCGGGCTTCGTCACGCGGACCCGATTGCCGGTGGCTCGACGAGCCGATAGCATGGCCCGACCTTATGTCGCTCGCGCGCGCTTCTCGAGAGCTGGAACGTCTCGGCGTTCTGCTCGTGACCGACGCCAGGCTCCCGAGCCTGACGCGCATCGTCGCCGGGGAGGCGGTGAAGGGCTCATGGTGGTCGCATCCCAAGGCGCGTACGATCTACGCAGTGCTCGAGGCGCTGGAGGACGACGCCGCGGCGCTCCTCGTGAAACTCGTGTCCCGAAAGCTGACCTTCGTCCACCGGGCCCTGTGGCCCGAGCTCTTTTCGGTCGCGATGGCGAGAGACGACTGGCAGACGAGAGGCCTCAGCCCCTCCGCGACGTCGCTTCTCGAACTGGTCGATGCCGAGAAAATGCTCCGGGTCGAGTCGGGATCCGCGAAGGCGGCCCGCGAGATCGAGGACCGTCTCCTCGCGCACGGAAGCCAGCAGCACACGGAGAGAGGAGCGCATGCCAAGGTCCTCACGACCTGGGAGGAGACCGCCCGTCTCCGAGATTTCCGTCCGAAGCCGACCGATCCCGCGTCAGCGCGCGCCGCGCTCGAGAGCCGAATCCGCTCCTGGGAGGGTGCGAAGCTACCCTGGGAGCCGAGGAGAACGATGTGAGATACGACCTTCATACCCACTACTACCCGTCGACCTATTTCGACAAGATTCGGGAGCTCCCGTCGGATTTCTCCTTCGACCGCGACCCGACGGGAAGAACCATCATTACGCTTCGGGGTGCTCGGTTCTTCGGCGTGACACCGCCGATGACCGATCCCGGAAAGCGGCTCGAGGACATGGATCGCGTGGGCATCGATGTCGAAGTGCTGTCCTTATCCACGCCCAACATATTCTTCGCCGCGGAGGAGCACGAGCCCGAGCTCGCGAGAAGGGTCAACGACGCCTATGCGGATCTCGCCTCGAGACATCCGAAGCGGTTCAAGGGATTCGCGTCCATTCCGATGAGCGTTCCCGACGAGGCCTTGAAGGAGCTCCACCGCGCTCTCGGCGAGCTCGAGATGTGTGGCGTCGTTCTCCTGAGCAATCTGCGCGGGCGCGCGCTGACCGCGGAAGAGTACCGGCCGTTTTTCCAAGAGGCGAACCGCCTCGGTGCCTGCATCTTCGTACACCCCATGCTGCCCGTGGCTACCGAGCCGTTTCGAGAGTACGTCCTCGGCCCGCTGGTGGCGTTCCCCGCCGACACGACTCTCGCCGTCGCCCGGATGTGTTACCACGGCATGTTTCGCGATTTTCCCGACATCAAATGGATCGTGGCTCACGCCGGCGGTGCCATCCCCTGGCTCATGGAACGGCTCGACAACGGCTTTCGGGACTTCGCCGAATGCCGGGCGAACCTCGACGAGCTTCCGAGCACCTATCTGAAGCGGCTCTACTACGACACCGTCACCTTCAGCCCGTATACGCTCGGATTGCTGCGCGATCTCGTGGGTTGCGATCGGTTGGTGATGGGAAGCGACTATCCCCACCTCCTCGGATCCATCGATCGCGCCGTGTCGTCGATCGAGGAGATGAAGATTCCCGAGCTCGAGAAGCATCGTATCTTCAGCGGGAACGCCCTTTCGATCCTTCACAACGTCGAGCCGGCATGAGGCTCGTCACCGCTCTCCGGGGTCTCGGTCCCGGCATCATCATGGCGGCCACCGCCATTGGAACGAGCCATATCGTCTTGAGTCCGGTTGCCGGCGCGCGATTCGGCTACGAGCTCATCTGGCTCGTTCTCTTCTCACACTTCTTCAAATATCCGGCGTTCGAGTTCGGACCGCGGTTCGCCGTGGCGCGGGGAGTTTCCCTCGTCAAGGGTTTCCAGGAAGTTCCCGGACCGAAGAATTGGGCCGTCTGGGTCTTCCTGGTCACGACGGTGCTACAGGGTCTTACGATCCTCGCGGGAATCCTCTCGGTCACCGCGGCCATCCTTCTCGCCTGGGTGGGCGGCTTGTCGCTCTCGGGCTTTGTGGTCGTGCTCGGCCTCGTCATCATCCTGCTCCACCGCACCGGGAAGTACCCCGCCCTCGCGCTCGGAAGCAAGATCGCCATGCTGGTTCTCGCACTGGTGAGCGTCGTGGCGTTTCTCGCCGTGCCGCCACGTGCGTCGGACCTCGCCCGCATCTTCGTACCCTCGTTTCCAGCGGGCTCGCTCGTCCTCGTGGGAGCGATCCTCGGACTCATGCCGACCGGCATCAACGTCGCCATCTGGCACTCGCTCTGGGCGGTCGAGCACCTTCCGACCTGGAGTCGGGTGGCGAGCACCAAGCGAGAGATCCTGAGACTCGGCATGTTCGATCTGAAGGTCGGCTACCTGCTGTCGGCGGTGCTGGCCGTGGTGTTCATCTCGCTCGGCGCCAACCTGCTGAAGCCTCGCGGGCTCCACCCCGACGGCGTCGAGGTCGCCTTGACTCTCTCGAGGCTCTATACCGATGTCCTCGGAGACTGGATGTTCCCCGTCTTCATGCTCGCTGCCTTCGCGGCGATGTTCTCGACCGCTTACTCGGTGATGGACGGCTTCCCCCGCACGTTCTCCAGAATTCTGTCCACGCTGTTCCCGGGCCAGGCATTTCTGCGGAAAGAAGGCGACCCGGCCTACTACCTGTTCCTGGTGGTCATCTTCCTTTTTGCCATCGGGGCCAACCAGCTGCTACCCAACCCGGTGCTGATGGTGCAGCTCGTGGGCCTCGTCAGCCTCTCGGTTGCGCCGGTGCTCTACGCGCTCAATTATTATTGCGTCACCCGGCTCATCGACGACGTGTCGATGCGCCCCTCGCGCGGGCTCCGTCTCTGGGCGCTTTCGGGTCTTCTCTTCATGCTCGTTGCCGTGGTCGTTTCGGTCTACGCTCGCTCGCGCTGAGAGCCTTTTGGGCTTACAATGAGAACATCCGTTTCATTCGAATCGAGCGATGTCTGAACCATCGAGAATTCCCCTTGCGGGGAAGTTCGATTGCTGGCACCAGAGCTTCGACTTTCCCGATCTGTTGCTTGCCGTTTGCCGGACGGGCAAGACCGGCCATCTTCTCTTCTCGAGCGGTGAAGCCGAGAAGACCGTCATCATCCAGGACGGCCAGGTCATCTTCGCCAAGTCCTCTTCGACCGATGACCGGCTCGGCCCCTATCTCATGCGGGCGCGGAAGATCCGATTCGAGCATCTGATCGAGCTATCGCGGTTCATCTCGCCTGCCAAGCGCTTCGGGACCGTGCTCGTGGAGAGCGGCGTCCTGACGCCCAAGGATCTCGTCCAAGGCGTGATCGGCCAGGTGCGCTCGATCGTCCTGAGCCTGTTCGGTTGGTCCGAAGCTGCCTACGCCTTCGAGGAACGTTCGCTCGAAAAAGAAACGATCACGCTCCGCATCCCGACGGCGAAGCTCATCGCCGACGGCGTGCGTCAGGTGACGAGCTGGCGTCGGGTGACGACGGGTCTGGGCTCGCTCGACGCCGTCTATCGCACCAACGACGACGTCGAGGAGCGGGCGGAGAAAGCGGGACTCGATCCCGACGCCCGCCGCCTGCTCGCGGAGCTGCGCGGGCCGAAAACGATCGCCGAAGCCTGCGCCGAGTCCGAGCTCAGCGACTTCGAAGTCTGCCAGCTTCTGTGGGCATTTCGCTCGCTCGAGTGGGTGGGCCCGGTTACCGAAGTGCACCCGGTCGTGATGGCAGAAGTGGCCGAGCCAGAAACCGACGAGCCCAATGGGCTCGACGAAACCGACGGCGACGGTCTCGGCATGGTCCTCCGAGGAGGAAGCTGAGACTCTATTCCCACTCGGCTCTCCTCCTCTTCGCGTAGTGGCGTTTCGCCTTGGCGCGATTTCCACAGCTGCTCATCGAGCACCACTGCCGCGTCCGGTTGCGGCTCGTGTCAAGGAACAGCCAGCCGCAGCCCGTTCCCGCACAGCGCTTGATGCTCTTGGGGGCCTCGTGGATCAACAGATCCGCGGCCGACCACGCCACTTCCCACAAGATGCTCTCTAGGCTTCTGCTTCCGGAAGCCTCCCAAACGAACCCGCGGCCCTGGTGGCGTAACCGCCGCCGCCCCGGCGCTTGGGCGAGAACATCGTTCAGGGTATCGAGATCGGGCCGTGCGGGCTTCTGTCCGGCGGCAAACCTCGCGAACAAACGATGAAGCGCCTCACGGAGAACTCTCGCTCGTTCGACGACAGCTCGCGCTTGGCTCGGCCTGAGGCGGCCCTGGGCCGCGAGGCGTTTTCTCTCCGAGCGGGAGACGAGCCCGACCGCGCGGCTCCAGGAGAGAAGGTCGTCGAAGCTTGCGAGGCGCTCTTCGGGCTCGGAGCGGTCGCGCCAGCCAACGGTATTCACGAAGTCGAGCGCCAGGCGTCCAGCGATGGGCTCGAATCGTTCCACTTTGGCTTCTAACCGGGC
>DASPGQ010000515.1 GCA_035620555.1 Vicinamibacteria bacterium | reverse complement strand
AGCGCAGGCGATTGGCAAGGAAATGATCCTCGGCCACGAGACCGGTGCGACCGTCCACAACCCAGCAGACCACATCGGCGCTGCCGATAGCAGCGTGGACTTGCTCGGCTACCTGCTCGTCGAGAGGCGTCTCCGCTTGTTCTTGGATTCCCCCGGTGTCGATCACGTCGAACGACCGGCCTCTCCATATCACTTCGGTCTCGTTTCGATCCCGCGTCGAGCCGGCAATCGCGTCGACGATCGCTTTGCGCGATCCGCTCAGGCGGTTGAACAACGTCGACTTGCCGACATTTGGCCGCCCGATGATGGCTACGCGAGGACGACGAAACATCTTTGTCTCATTGAAGTGGAGAAGCGTGGCCGTGGCGCCGTCATTATACCGCACCGCATCCGACAGATCGTTCTAACTCGAACGTTTTGAGTATGATATAAGGAACGCTGCTTGACACGGTCGGTCAACGGTTCCTATAATCGAGCTGTATCCCATTGGAGGTCAATATGATAAAGGTGGACATCATCAACGAGGTGTCCGCTACCGCGAACATCACCAAGGTGAAAGCGGAACAAGCCGTGGAAGCCGTGCTCGACGCGATGAAGAACTCGATGAAGCGAGGCGAGCGGATCGAGCTGCGCGGTTTCGGTGTCTTTCAGGTGAAACCGAGAAAGCGGGGTATCGGTCGCAATCCGAGAACGGGCATGGAAGTTCGCATCCCGCCCGGTCGCACGATCCGCTTCAAGCCGGGAAAAGACCTCCAGAACATTCCTTAGCTAGCCCTCATCACTTCCTTCTCGGCCGACCAACTGCTCCAAGAGAAGCCCGTGAAAGTGGTGCACCCCCGCCTCGCGGGCGACCGACAGACGACCCCGATCGTAGGAACGTGACGCGAGCCCTCTCTGGACCGCGGCACAGATTCTCATGTCCTCTCGCTGGACCTGCTCGCTGAAGGCGATCGCTTGCTCGATATCTCCCTTGCCATACCACTCGAACACGGTCAGAGTTCGTGACTCACTTAGGGGTAACACCGCATTCACCTGGATGTTGCCCGGATAGACGTTCAACATCAAGTTGGGAAAGATCCAGTAGTAAAGAGCCTCGTCGAGCTCACCCTTATTCGGATAGGTGCGGTCCTTGCGTCCCGGGCGAAGGGGGGCGAGCTGCCTCGAAAAGCTCCCATGAGGCTCGACCCGGTAGCGTTCGTAATCGATTTCACGAAACAGGCCAGGGTGCACGATGGGAATGTGATAACCCTCCAGATAGTTGTCGACGTAGACCTTCCAGTTGCAGTCGATCTCGTACTCGCGCCGTTCCACTATCGGCATCGCACCGAGCGGAAATCCGGCGAGAACGATCTCGGCGCCGATCTCGGCGAGATGGACTGGGAGCGGTGAGGCCGATGGGTCGAGGTTCGCGAAAACGAAGGGGCCCCAATCTCCGACAGCCACCGGCTCGAGTCGAATGGAGGAGAGATCGAGCTCGTGTACACCCTCCATTTCGGGGGCTCGGCGCAGACGTCCGTCGAGCCCATAGGTCCAGCCGTGATATCCGCACTGAAACTGCTTGCGATTGCCGCACCGAGCGGCAACTGGTCCCGCTCGATGGCGACAGACGTTGTAGAAGCCTCGGAGCGTTCCCGCCTCGTCCCTCGAGATCAACAATGGCTCGCCAAGGAGCTCGTGGGTGAAGTAGTCTCCGGGGCTCGACACGTCGGCGGCCCGACCCACCCATTGCCACGTTCGGAAGAACACCCGCTCGCGCTCCAGAGTCAAGAAGGCCGGGTCGAGATACCAGCTCGATGGAATGGTCGAGGCTCGGCTCAGCTCCACCGATCGGTGTTCCGACGTGTCGGTCAAGCTTCGTCGACTCCCTCGTGGGTCAGGCCAATGTCAGTGGATCCACGTCTATCGTCATGGAACGCGCGATCGATTCGTCTTTCAGAAGCGTCCGAATCAACGCCCGAACGCGGCCATGACTCGATCGCGTGAGCTTCAAGAGCAGCTGGCAGCGATAACGGTTTCGGACTTTTGAGCGGACGGCGAAAGCCGGGCCGAGAACTCTCAGACTCTCCAGCTCCTGGCTTTTCAAGAACGTCGCCGCCCTTCTCGCCTCGCGGGTTGCTTCGGCCATGTTGGCGCCTTCGAAGACCAGGTTCACGAGCCGCACGGCGGGTGGGTACAACAACGCGCTGCGGAATTTCCGCTCCGACTCGTAGAATCCCTCGAAGTCCTGCGACCGCGCGAACTCGAGGCTGTAGTGATCCGGCGTGAAGGTCTGGATGAGCACTTTCCCGGGACGATCGCCCCGCCCCGCGCGACCCGCGACCTGGGTCAGGAGCTGAAACGTGCGCTCGGCGGCGCGAAAGTCGGGTGCTCCCAGAGCATTGTCGGCGGCGAGCACTCCCACGAGCGTCACCGCGGGAAAATCGTGCCCTTTGGCGAGCATCTGCGTGCCCACCAGAATGTCGAGCTCCCTCGCGGCGAACCGGGTCAGGAGCGCCTCGTGACTCCCCTTTCTTCGCATCGTGTCGCGGTCCATCCGGGCCACCCGACTGTCGGGAAAGCGCTCTTTCATGAGCTCTTCGACGCGCTCGGTGCCATATCCCACGTGACGCAGGTACTCTCCCTGGCACATTTCACACCGTTCCGGAAGAGCGCGCCCTAGCCCGCAGAGGTGGCAGACGGCCAGGGTCGCCCGCCGGTGAAGCGTCATCGCCAGGCTGCATTCCTTGCAGGTCAGGGCCATCCCGCACCGTCGGCAGATGAGCTGGCCGGCGTAGCCACGACGGTTGAGAAGCACCATGGCCTGCTCGCCCTCGGCGAGTCTCGATTCGATGGCGGTCGCGAGCGGGCGGGAGACGATCGTCTCCGGTCCTTCCTCACGAACCACCTCTTTCATGTCCACGAGCTCAACCGACGCCAGGGAACGGTTACCGATGCGCTCCGGAAGCACGACCAAGCGGTAGCGCCCTTCGACGGCGTGCGTATACGACTCGAGCGAAGGGGTCGCGGAGCCGAGCACGACGACGGCTCGATCTTCGCTCGCCCGAACGATGGCGACGTCACGAGCGTTGTAGCGCGGGATCTCCTCCTGCTTGTAGGAGCCTTCGTGCTCCTCGTCCACGACGACGAGCCCGAGATCTTCGATGGGCGCGAGCACTGCGGAGCGAGCTCCCACGACGATGCCGGCTTGACCGTTTCGAATGCGCCACCACTCGTCGCGTCTTTCCGCGGAGCCGAGCGCACTGTGAAGAATCGCGACCCGCTCACCGAATCGCCCATAGAGAAGTGCCGCGAGCCGGGGCGTCAGGGCAATTTCGGGAACGAGGAGAAGGACCGCGCGGCCCGCGCGAACGACCTCTTCGGCCGCTCGCAGGTAGACCTCGGTCTTGCCACTTCCGGTGACGCCTCTCAGAACCATCGGCGAGAACATCCCCAGGCGGGCCGCGCCGACGATGACTGCGATCGCCTCGCTCTGGTGGCGCGTCAGCTCCATCGGCCGGGAGTCTTGAGGCCGAGCCATCCGGAGACGTTCCCAGGGGCTTTGTCTCACCGGCTCGCGAGTGAGCTCGATGAGCCCCTTTCGAGCGAGTCGACGGAAGAGTCCTCCGGACTTGAGCCCCACTTCGTATCGGATCACGCCGACGGGCACGGCCTCGGTCGCAACCGATAGCAACGTCAGAACCCGCGCGCTCGAGGGGTGGAGCTTTTCCTCCGCGAGCGCGGCCCTTCCCGCTTCGGTAATCTTCGCGATCTGTCTCGTCGCCCCGACGCGACCATGGATGTCGCGATGACCGGCCACATAGCCCATGCGTTGGAGCGTGGCGAGCGCTCCGGAAACGCTCTTTCGGCC
>DASPGQ010000514.1 GCA_035620555.1 Vicinamibacteria bacterium | reverse complement strand
GGAATGAAGCGCAAGGGGATCCATGTGGTAGCGGGGGGCGGATTCGAACCGCCGACCTAAGGGTTATGAGTCCTTCGCTCTCACCAACTGAGCTACCCCGCCTGACATTGGCTTGCGGGAGACCTGTCAGCCTCCAAGTCTACACCACGAGCGTGTGCCTGGCGTCACCTGCGTTCGAGCGACGACTGCCGAGCTGCTTGGTGCTACGGGTCGGCGGAAGATGCCGCTTCGGGGGTTTTCTCGGGGCGCGCCCTCACCGGTTTCTTCCTGGGCTTCCGAACGGCCTTTTTCTGGGGGACTGGCTGGCTTTGGGTACGGATCGAGACTTTTCTCGTCTTCAGCTTGTCGACGAATTCTCTGGCAACCCGTCGGCTCGCGGTTTTGACGCTCCGGTTGATTCTTTCCGCGGAATCTCCGTCGAAATGCTTCAACGCGCTGCTCACGACCCGAGTGACTTCGGAGGCGATCTCTTGCTCGATCTTCTTGAGGAGCTTCGCCTGGACCTGCTTCTTCTTTGGAAAATCGAAGTAGCTCAGCTGCCCCTGTCCTTTGCGTACCCGGGTCCACGTCTCGACCGGCAGATCGATTCCCACGATGCCCGACGTCGGAATTGCTTGATCGAAGCCCTTGACCAGAGTCCCGGCGAGTTCGTTGATGGCCGGATTGTGACCCACGATCATGACCGTGCGGTCTCCGTCCTCGAGGTTTCGAACGATCTTCATGAGTTGTCCCTGATCTGCCTCATAAACCTCGCTCCGTGAGACGATCTTCTTCTTGTATCCCAGGGTCTTGGCGACGATGCTGGCGGATTGGCGAGCGCGATTCGCCGAGCTCGAGACGATGACGTCGGGGCGCCGCCCGTTTTGCCTGAGCTTCTTCGCGATCTTCTCGGCGTCTTGCTTTCCTCTCTTCAGGAGCGGCCTCCCGAGATCCGGAGTTCGACGATCTCGACCCGCGGCCTTGGCGTGCCGAACCAGGTACAGTTTTTTCATCATCGTCCCTCGACGTCCTTCGAGGACTCGAACAGACTTGCTTGATTTTGTTGACAGGCGGAACAGCCCTCGATCATGGGAACCTAAGACATGAATGTTACAGTCAGGTTGAGAAGACGTGTTTTTTGTGTGACAACGTGAGGACGCGGCGACGTACTGCCGCCTCTTGTGCTGTCGAGCGGCGGCGGTCCAACCCGGGAGGCTGTCCCCGCCCGGGTCGCGGCCGAAAAGAGGGGTAAAGGGGCGGCGTCTGCTAAAAAGCGGGGTCCGGACGACGCCGCCCCTTCGAGGGCCGCGAGAGCCGCGCAAGAAGAGAGTACCCGGCGAACATCACGAGAAAATCAATACCATATGAACTTTGGGTTACCCGCCATCCGGATTGATTCTGACCTCCAAGTTTCGCGATGATTGGCAAAACGATGAGGCGACGAGACTTCTTGCTGGGCATCGGAGCGCTAGCACTTTCGCCTCGGTCCCATGCCGCGGCGCCGAGAGTCAACGGGGCGAGACTGAATCGGCGCCTCTCCGACCTCTCGCGATTCGGCCGAACTGCCGAGGGAGGCATCAGCCGCGTCGCTTACAGCGACGCGGACCTGAACGGCCGCGACTTCGCGATGAAATGGATGCGGGAGGCCGGGCTCGACGTTCGGACGGACACGGCGGGAAACCTCCTCGGCCGCCGCGCCGGAACCGAGCCCGACCTGCCTCCGATCCTGCTCGGCTCGCACATCGATTCCGTCCCCGAAGGCGGCAACTACGACGGTCAGGTCGGCTCGATGGGCGCCATCGAGGTCGCGCATACGCTCGAGGAGGCCGGCGTTCGAACGAGACATCCGCTCGAGGTCGTCATCTTCCAAAACGAAGAGAACGGCAAGACGGGAAGCCGGGCGATGGTGGGAGAGGTGACCGAGAAAGATCTCGCGCTCCCGTCCCATACCGACAAGACGGTCGGTGAGGGGATTGCCTTCATCGGTGGCGATCCGGAACGCCTCGACGAGGCCCGAAGGCGCCCCGGTGACATCGCGGCATTTTTCGAGCTCCACATCGAGCAAGGAGGCGTCCTCGAGGAGCGCGGCATCGACGTGGGCGTCGTCGAGGGTATCGTCGGTATCGAACGGTGGGTCGTCGTCATCGAGGGCTTCGCCAACCACGCCGGCACGACGCCCATGGATCAGCGGCGAGATGCCCTTCTGACCGCAGGCCGATTCATCGACCTGGTGAACCAGGTCGTGACGTCGACTCCGGGTCGACAGGTCGCAACCGTGGGACGGATCGAAGCCCACCCCGGAGCCCCGAACGTGATTCCGGGACGAGTGGAGTTATCGCTCGAGATCCGCGATCTGGCGATGGACCACATCGAGCGGTTCTTCGCGCGGATCGAACGGGAGGCACGCGGCGTCGCTTCACGAAACCGGACCTCGATCTCCTTCGAGCGTTACTACGTCAGTCGGGCGGCGCCCACCGACGAGAGACTCCGAGAGCTCGTCCGGAAGGCCGCTCACGATCTCGGCCTGTCGACCCTGTCGATGCCGAGTGGAGCGGGACACGATGCCCAGAGCATCGCCCTGGTTGCGCCCGTGGGCATGATCTTCATACCGAGCACGGGTGGTATCAGCCATTCGCCGAAGGAGTATTCGCGCCCCGAGGACATCGAGGCGGGCGCCAACGTCTTGCTTGGCGCCGTGCTCGGGGCCGACATCCTCGCCCTGGCCTGACCGGCGCGATATACTCGCCTGTTTGAGATGCAACAGCACTTTCGCGCCGCGATGGCTCGTCTCGAGAACGAGCACTGGTGGTACCGGGCGCGCAATCACATCCTCGAGCGGGCGGTCGGACGGCTCGTCGGCCGAACCGAGCGCGCTCTTACCATCGGGGTCGGCTACACCCGGGAAGCGGAGATGCTCTCCAAGACGGCTCGTCTCGTGGCGATCGACAAGGCACCCATCGATCCCCGCCTCCGCGAGCTTGCCCTCGCCGCGCAAGCGGACGCGATCGCGCTTCCTTTTTCCAGCGAGACCTTCGACGCGGCATTCATGTTCGACGTGCTCGAGCACGTCGATGCGGAAGCTTCCGTGCTCCGAGAGATCCATCGAGTGCTGCGGCCGGGCGGGAAGCTCGTTTTGAGCGTCCCGGCGTTCATGTTCCTCTACGGCCTCCAGGACGTGGTGAGCGAGCACAAGAGGCGCTATCGGCGCGGACCGCTCATCGAGCTCGTCACCGGTTCCGGCTTCGAGGTCGACCACGCGACTTACTTCAACACGCTTCTCTTTCCCCCGATCGCCGCCATCCGCATCCTGCGAAAGATCTTTCCCGTCGCCAAAGACGTCCGGAGCGACTTCGACGTTCGCCTGCCCGGCCCCGCCGAGCTCGTCTTGGAGAAGCTCTTCTCGCTCGAGCGCTATGCGATCGACCGCGTTCGGCTGCCTTTCGGGGTCTCGATTCTCTGCTCGGCCCACCGACCCTGAGCCTATCCGGGCACGCTTTCCCCGACCGATGAGATTCGAAGAAGAGGTCCGGAGACGACGCACGTTCGCGATCATCTCCCATCCCGACGCGGGAAAGACGACGCTTACCGAAAAGCTCCTGCTGTACTCGGGGGCAATCCACCTCGCCGGCTCGGTGAAGGCCAAGCGGGAGTCGCGACGCACGATCTCGGACTGGATGAAGATCGAGCAGGAGCGAGGCATCTCGGTCACGTCGTCGGTCTTGCGGTTCGAGCACGGTGGCAGCGCACTCAATCTGGTCGACACTCCGGGTCACGCCGACTTCTCCGAGGACACCTATCGCACTCTCGCCGCAGTGGACTCGGCGGTGATGCTCATGGATCACGCCAAAGGGGTCGAGCCTCGGACGAGGAAGCTGTTCGAGGTCTGTCGCCTGCGAAAGCTTCCGGTGATGACGTTCATGAACAAGCTGGATCGGCACGGCCTTCACCCCCTCGAGCTCGTTGATCAGGTGAGCGAAACGCTCGACCTCGAAGTCGCACCCCTCAACTGGCCACTGGGGATGGGTGGCGACTTCCGGGGCGTGGTGGACCTGAGGACGAAAGAGGTCATCGTCTATCCCGACAAGGGCGGTGGGATGAAGACGGCGTCGCATCGTTTGGACTGGAAAGAAGCCGAATCCCTGGTCGGGTCTCGCATCTACAAGCACGTGGCCGAGGAGCTGGAGCTTCTCGAGCACGCCGGTGACGCCTACCGCCACGAGCGGTTCCTCTCCGGCGACGTGAGCCCGCTCTTCTGGGGCTCGGCGATGAACGACTTCGGGGTCGAGGAGCTCCTCGATTACATCTCCCACCACGCGGCTCGTCCCGCTCCCCGGGAAACGGAGGACGGAGAGCGGATCGCGCCGGAAGACGAGCGCTTCACCGGGTTCGTCTTCAAGATTCAAGCGAACATGAACCCGCGACACCGCGACGGAATCGCCTTCATGAGGGTGGTGAGCGGCAAGTTCGAGCGTGGCATGGACGCCATCATCGGACGCTCGGGGGAGACGTTGAGGCTCGCAAAACCTCACACGTTCCTCGGAGACGAACGTTCACTCGTCGACGAGGCCTGGCCGGGAGATATCGTCGGCCTCTACAATACCGGCAAGCTTCGTGTCGGGGATACGCTGTCGACCGGTGGACCGATTCATTTCGCCGGTATCCCCCGATTCGCGCCCGAGCACTTCGGGCAGCTCCGGCTCGAGGATCCGCTGAAGCGCAAGGCTCTCGATGCGGGGCTCGAGCAGCTCTCGCAGGAAGGCGTCATTCAGCTGTTCTTCATTCCCGGCCAGGGCCGGCAGAGCCCGTATCTCGGGGCAGTCGGACTCCTTCAGTTCGAGGTCCTGAAGGAACGACTCAGAAGCGAGTACAAGCTCTCCGTCGAGTTCGTGAAGGCGCGCTTCACCCGCGCTCGTTGGATCGGCGGCTCTCCCCAGGCTCGGGAATGGCTCGGCTCGACTCACGGCTATACCGTCGTGGAAGATCGACACGGTCACCCGGTGGTCCTCACCGATTCCGACTGGAACTTGAGCTACGCGCTCGATAACGCGCCCGGTCTCGAGCTCTACGAAGTCGAGCCCCTGTAGTTCCGGTCAAGCCCTCGTCGATCTCCTCGCTCTCTCCTCGATCCCTCTCTTCGAGAGTGCGCTCAGGGAGGCAACGGCGCTCGGATCGCGTCTCAAAGAAGCAGGAAGAGAGGAGGAGTTCACGATGCAGCCCAACGTGAGCATGACGATGACCGTGACGTTCCACGAAGGACGGCCCTTCATCGAATCGAGGCTTCGACCGCTCGATGACCGAAACGGACCGATACCCAAGGGCAAGATGCTCGTCTTGCGGACGCCCATTCTCCCACCGGGCGCCTCCGAGCAAGAGATCCGCGCGGCTACGGAGAGAAAGCTCGAGCCCCTGTAGAAACGACATCGTCCACAGGCCAGCGACGACCTCCTAGGAGGACAGCTCGTCGGTCAGGTGGCTCCAAGCCGTTGATTTCATTGTATCGGAGCTTCGGCACGGGGTTTGCGATCGACCAATGACGTTAACGTTCGCTGGAGGACGAAATCATGAGGACGACGACGATGGGAATTCTGGCGCTGGGGCTTCTCACGGGAACGGCGCAGGCCGACGACAGTGCGTTGCGTGACGCCCTCGCGCGAAGACTCGCAGAAGGCATTCGAGTGGAAGTGATCGACGGGATCGTAACGCTCGAGGGAACGGTCCGGAGCGTCGGGGACAAGAGGGACGCCATCGAGAGGGCCACGGAGACCGACGGGGTGGTAGCGGTGGAGGACAAGATGGAGGTTGCGCGCGGCGAAAGCGACAATCAGGTTGCCGAGGACGTCGCCAAAGCGGTTCGCCGCTACGTCTTCTTCACCATCTACGACGACGTCAACGTCGCGGTGGACGAGGGGAATGTGAGCCTCACGGGACGGGTGACGATGCCTTTCAAATCCGACGAGATCGAGGAGCGGGTTTCAAAGGTCATCGGAGTTCAGAGCGTGACCAACGAGATTGCAACACTTCCCACGAACATTGGAGACCAGAGGCTTCGTGCCGCCCTGGCCTATCGAATCTATCGCGATCCTCTGTTTCGCGACCTCGCTTCGAGGGTCAATCCCCCGATTCACATCGTGGTCGAGAGGGGGCGCGTCGCTCTCACCGGCGCGGTACGTTCCGAAGTCGAAAAAAGAAAGGCCGAGCACATCGCCCGCTCCACCTTTGGTGTTTTCGGCGTCGACAACCGGCTCGCTGTGGGAAGCTAGCCCCGACGAGCCCGGAGGCCCCCACGATTCGAACGTCGCCTCTACCGAGACTGCGGGAGCTACTCGTGGCGTAGCGCGGAAACGGGCTCGATGCGCATTGCCCTCATCGCTGGGACGAAGCAGGCGACGAGAGCCACGGCGAGCAGCACGAGAGGAACGACGATGAACGTCATCGGATCGGTGGTCGTGACCCCGAACAAGAACGACCCGAGGAGACGTGACAGGACGAGCGCGAGGCCGATCCCCAGAGAAACGCCGATGACGCCGAGCAGGAGACCCTGCGAAAGCACGAGCTTCAGGATGCGCCGCGTACCCGCTCCGAGCGCCATCCGGAGTCCGATCTCGCTCGTGCGCTCGGCCACGAAGTACGACATGACTCCGTAGGTTCCCACCGCTGCCAGAGCCAGGGCCAGAACGGCGAACACCACGAGGAGCAACG
>DASPGQ010000513.1 GCA_035620555.1 Vicinamibacteria bacterium | reverse complement strand
TCGATGGCATTCGAAACCCCGCACCGGACGCTGGGGATGCTCCTTCTTCGGCCGGCCCACGTGACCTTCGATGCCCAACCAATCGCGGACCATCGCGACGTCACCGAAAGGTACTCCGGTCTGTACCATGCCCCAGGGACCGGGGTTCATCCCCACGAGGACGACCTCGCGATCTGCTCGACCGAAGCGTTCCAGGTAACGTTGGTGAGGCTCCCATCCGTAGGCCAGGGGATTGTAGACGTGGGTCACCGGAGCGTCGAACGAAAGCGCGTCCACTTTCCGGCCGAGACGTCGTGCCCCCTCGATGAGATTCAACGAGCCCACCGTAGCACGAGCGCGTCTCTGAAAAGGCACGAGCAAGGTCTCAACGAAATCCGGCAGCCTGGAGAAGTCGCGCGTAGCCGGGTGCTTCTCGTAAAGGCTCGAATCTCGGGTCGACTTCGAGCATGGGAATCCAGGGGCTCTTCTTCTCGATCGCTTCCGCGAGAGAGTCGACGGCGAGTTGCGTCCGCCCCGTTCTCACGAGCGCGACGGCACGAGTATAGGGGTCGTCGGCCTCCGGAGGCTGGCCGACTTCCTGGCCCAGTGCAAGGCGGGACTCGAAGAGGCACGCTTCGGCCAAGCCGAATCCGGGCTCGAGCTCGAGCGTCCTCTCGCACGCGGCGATGGCTTGTTCGAAGCGTCCCGCGAAGTAATAGAACCAACCGACGTCTGATTGCACCTGGGGGGAAAGGGGATCGAGCGTCCGGGCGCGCTCGATCTCTTCGATGGCCTCGACGTGCTGTCCGAGCCCTGTCAAGTAGTAGCCGTACCAATGATGGGCTTTGGCGAAGCCGGGGTTTGTGAGGAGAGCCCGCTGAAAGGATTTCCCCGCGCCGGTCCAGTCCCAATCTCCGTACCAGCGCGCGAGAGCGAGAGCGAGATGCGCTTCCGCGGATGGAGAAAGCTCGATCGCTCGGCTCGCCTCGACGGCAGCTTCGTCGAAACGTCGCTCGAGAATGTGAACTGTGGCGAGCCCGACGTGAGCGTCGGCAAAGCCGTCGTCTTTCGCCAGAGCCTCTCTCAGGTAACGCTCGGCATACTCCAGGCTTTCCTTCTCGCCACGATTCAGATGGTACCGTCCCTTGAGGTACGCGTCATAGGCTTCGGCATCATGAGGCTCGGATATTTCCGGACGCGCGTTTGGCAACAACTGGGGGACGAGAGCGGCGACGAGCAGCGAGACGTCGCGAGCACTCCCCCGCCACATCCGCACGCCCTTTCTTTCGAGCTCGACCTCGATTAGCCCATCCTTCAAACGCCCGGAAAGCGCGAAGTCGGTGCTCGTCGATACTCCCGATAAGCTGCGGAAACGTGAAGCGGAAGAAGATGCGAGGACGGCGAGCCGAGAAGGATCGAGACCGCCGAGCGCCCGGCCGACCTCTTCCGCCAGCATTGGCCCCCGGTGGAGGGACGACAAATCCTCGAACGGGAGTACGACGAGAGTCAAAGGAGCCTCCGGCCGTACTTGTCGGGGCCGTCGACTCGCAAAAAGTAACAATAGAAGAACTATGCCGACGATCGCCAGAGCGGCCGCGCGCGTCGTGATCGTCGGCGGCTTCCGGGTGCCCGGAAGAAACCGGTAGCCACGGCGCGGGAGCGTCTCGATGAATCGCGGCGCGCTCGCGTCGTCACCGAGCGCGGCCCGCACCTGCTTGATGCACGAGTGCAGGCTCCCCTCGAAGTCGACATGGGTTCCCTCGCTCCACAGGATAGTGCGTAGCTCGTCGCGACCGACGATCTCCCCGCGCCGACGCGCGAGAATGCTGAGAACTCGGAAGGGCTGGCGTGCCAGCTTCACCGGGCGGCCGTTCTCGAAGAGCTCCTCGGTTCGCAAATCGAGCTCGAACGCGCCGAACCGCAGGCGATCCGCATCCGACATCGACGTTATTCTAGCGGGCCGCCGAAATCAGGGAAAAATCAGGCCGGGTAAATCGGACAACGCGCTAGTCTCGGCGGCGGAGGTCGTATCGATGCACGCGTTGCTCTTGCTTTTCGCGAGCCTTCAGTCTGCCGACGAGGCTGCCCGGTTCTTCCAGGCTGAGGACTGGACCCGGGCGGCCGCCGCCTATCGACGAGTGGTCGAGCGCGAGCCCGAGAACGGGCGAGCCTGGATCCGGCTCGGGATCTCGCTCCTGTCTCTCTCCCGCTATCCGGACGCGATCGCGGCGATGGAAAAGGCGGACGGGCTCGGTTTCGTTCCGGCTCTCACGAGGTTCCACCTTGCCCGCGCCGAGGCACTTGCGGGAAACCCTTCCCGTGCTCTCGAACGGCTCGAGAGCGCCGTCGACGCAGGCTTCTCTTCGGTGAGCCAGCTGGAATCGGAAGAGGCGTTCACCGATCTCCGAAACGATTCCCGCTTCGCCGCGGTCGTCGGCAGAGCCCGAGACAACGCCGAGCCCTGCGAGCACATTCCCGAGTTCCGCCAGTTCGATTTCTGGATCGGCACGTGGGAGGTCACTTCGGGAGGTCAGAAGGCAGGGGACAACCGAATCGAAAAG
>DASPGQ010000512.1 GCA_035620555.1 Vicinamibacteria bacterium | reverse complement strand
CGGGACGACGGCCGGACCAAGTCGAGCCACCCGGTCCGTCGACCAAAGGCATCAAGGTCTCGCCCCAGCTCTACGGAGCGGCAAAGGCCGAGAGGGTGCGCCAGCTACTCAGGGACATCAAGCTTCACTTTCAGGTGCGCGATTGGGAGCACGCCGTCTCCCTGCTGTACGAGCTCGTCGAGCTCGAGCCCCAGGAGGCCAAACACCACGGGATGCTGGCGCGGGCCATGGCGCGCCACCCGGTAATGCGAAAGGACGCGGAGCGGCATTTCATCGAAGCCCTCAGGCTCGCGCCCCAGGACGCGGATCTCCATTTCTCGCTCGGCCTCTATTACAAATCCTTCGGCATGCATTTTCGCGCCCAAACCTCGTTTCGCACCGCGCTTCGCATCAATCCGAAACACGAGGGTGCAATCAAGCATCTGAGCGGCGGGGCGCGTACGAAAGACCCCTTGCGGGGTGTGTTCAAGAAGATCTTCGGCTAGCCGTTAGCCCCTCCCGGCGCGTTGTTTCCCAATCCCCCGACGGGTTTTCCGCCGGATCGGGGTTAAAGAAGCACTTGAGGTCCCGCTTGTAAGTGATCGCCAGATGAAGCGCGTGACGTCGTCTCCGAACAGTTATCAACATTCTAATCGAAATGAATCCCCGCGGCGCCCAAACGGGTTAAGTTCCATCCACTCAAGACCTTCCCCCTATATTTAGTAGTGCTGGAATGACGACCACCCAAAATCTAGTATTTTTTTCTTGACTCACGATTTCGACTGCGCTTATAAATCGAAATCCAAGGCTAGCTCAAAGAATAAAGCGGTCTTGCTCGGTGCCGTCGGATTCATGGAAGGCGGTGGCGGATTTTCGTCCAAGACCCGAGGTGTATCTTTAGAATAGAGCCGTAGATCGCGGTCGCGCAAAGAAGACGGCGGGCCAGGATCGTGCGGATATGGAGAGTTGTTCTCTTTCGAAGCGGAGGCAAAGATGGCCACGACAAAGAAGGACTCATCGCTGGTTGTGGATCCAGAAATGACGGGAAGCGATTCTCCCCCAGTGTCCGACAGGCCCAACGGCTTGAGATTCGAGCGGACTTTCACCCGAGCAGGCCTATCGCCCTATGACACGGTGGAATGGGACGTGCGTGACGCGATCATCACCGACGAGAACGGCGACGCGATCTTCAAGCAAGAGCGGGTCGAGGTGCCGAAGAGCTGGTCGCAAATGGCGACGAATATCGTCGCCTCGAAATACTTCCATGGCTCGCTGGAAAAAGGAGAGCGGGAGCATAGTGCCCGACAGCTCGTGGGTCGCGTCGTAACCACCCTCACCCGTTGGGGGGTGGAAGGCAAGTATTTCGATTCGAACGAGGACGCCGAGACGTTCGAGGACGAGCTCACCTTCCTCCTTCTCAATCAATACGCCTCGTTCAACTCTCCCGTCTGGTTCAACTGTGGAATCGAGAAGAAGCCCCAGTGCTCGGCCTGCTTCATCAACTCGGTCGAGGACACGATGGAGTCGATCTTGAACCTCGCCAAGACCGAGGGAATGCTGTTCAAGTGGGGCTCGGGCACCGGCTCGAACCTCTCGACCATCCGGAGCTCCAAGGAGAGACTCTCGGGAGGCGGCATCGCCAGCGGTCCCGTCTCGTTCATGAAAGGCTACGACGCATTCGCCGGAGTGATCCGGAGCGGGGGCAAGACGCGACGCGCGGCGAAAATGGTCATCCTCAACGTGGACCATCCCGACATCATCGAGTTCATCCAATGCAAGCTCAAGGAGGAGCGGAAGGCCTGGACGCTCATCGATGCCGGCTACGATGGATCTTTCAACGGCGAGGCCTACGCGTCCATCTTCTATCAGAACGCGAACCATAGCGTGCGCGTCACCGACGAGTTCATGAACGCCGTCGAAGAGGACCGCGAATGGGAAACGCCCGCGCTGACAACCGGCGAGATTCTCGGGCGATACCGGGCGCGGGAGATCCTCCGAAAGATTGCCGAATCGACTCATGCCTGCGGCGATCCCGGGATGCAGTTCGACACCACCATCAACCGTTGGCACACGTCGAAGAACTCCGGACGTATCACGGCGTCCAATCCGTGCTCCGAGTACATGTATCTCGACGATAGTGCCTGCAACCTCGCGTCGCTCAATCTCATGAAGTTCCTTACGCCCGAGGGAGAGTTCGACGTCCGCTCCTTCCGAAAGGCAGTGGAGGTCGTGATCACCGCGATGGAGATCATCGTCGGGCGAGCCAGCTATCCGACGGATCGGATCGCGATGAACTCGGATGCCTACCGGCCGCTGGGGATCGGCTACGCCAACCTCGGCGCACTCCTGATGTTCCAGGGCATCCCCTACGACAGCGACCGGGGCAGAGACACGGCAGCGGCCATCACCGCCGTGATGACCGGCCAGGCCTATGCCCAGTCGGCAAGGATAGCCTCCCACCTCGGCCCCTTCGATGGGTACGAGCGCAACCGCGGCCCGATGGTCGACGTGATGGAAATGCACCGCGACGCCGTGTCGGGCATCGAGCCCACCCGGGTCCAACCCGATCTGTACCTCGCCGCGCGCCAGACCTGGGACGAGACGGTGGAGCTCGGCCGAAAGCACGGGTATCGAAACGGCCAGGCTTCGGTGCTCGCGCCGACGGGGACGATCGGCCTGATGATGGATTGCGACACCACCGGCGTAGAGCCCGATCTCGCTCTGGTTAAGTACAAGAAGCTCGTTGGGGGAGGTCTCATGAAGATCGTGAACCAGACCCTGCCCAACGCTCTGCGGCGCCTCGGCTACCCCGGCGATGAAGTCGATGCGATCGTCGACTACGTCCACGAGCACGGCCACGTGGAGGGTGCGCCCTACCTCAGGGACGAGCATCTCTCCGTATTCGACTGTGCCGTGCAATCACCCGGAGGAACGCGAGCCATTCACTACATGGGCCACGTAAAGATGATGGCGGCGGTCCAGCCCTTCCTCTCGGGCGCGATCTCGAAAACGGTCAACATGCCCAAGGAGTCGACCGTCGATGAAATCATGCGGACCTATGTGGAGGCCTGGAGGCTCGGTTTGAAGGCCATCGCCATTTATCGCGATGGCTCGAAGCGAACGCAGCCTCTCAACACATCGGTGACGCCAGTTGCCAAGGGTGCGGCAGAGGCCCTCCGTCCCATCCAGCGCAAGCTCCCCGTGGAGCGGCAGGCCATCACCCACAAGTTCAACATCGCCGGCCACGAAGGCTATATCACCGTCGGCATGTACGATGACGGCTCGCCCGGGGAGATCTTCATCAACATGTCCAAGGAAGGGTCCGCCGTCTCTGGCCTCATGGACGCTTTCGCCCGGGCCATCTCCTATGCGCTCCAGTACGGTGTTCCCCTCGAGGTCCTGGTGGACAAATTTGCCCACACCCGATTCGAGCCCTCGGGATTCACCGGCAACGCTCAGATTCCCTATGCGAAGTCCATCACCGACTACATCTTTCGCTGGCTCGCGCTCAAGTTCCTCTCCGAGGACAAGCGCGCGAGTGCGGGGCTCGTCGGTGCGACCGAGGAGGTGCCGGTGCTCGCCGAGGCGTCACTCAACCTCGAGCCGGCGACCGGGGCCGGTACCGAAAAAGTTGGCCCCGTGGTTCCACGTTTCGAGGACGCCCCGCCCTGCTCGACCTGCGGATCCATCATGGTGCGCAACGGCAGCTGCTACAAGTGCTTGAACTGCGGCAGTACGAGCGGCTGTTCGTAACCGTTGAATGCAGTGAGCAGCGTCTTCAAACCGATACCCCCCGAGCTCGACAGGCTCGCGATCGACCCGGGTGATCTATCCTTCGACGAAGACGCGCTCGTCCGCATGTACCGTGCCATGACCCTCGCCCGGACTTTCGAGACCCGGCTGGCGTCGCTGTACCGCCAGGGAAAAATCATCGGCGCGGTGTACCTCGGCATCGGCCAGGAGGCGATTGCCACGGGGGTTGCGTCGGTTCTCGGAGAGGGCGATGTGTTCAGTACGGTGTCTCGAAGCCTCTCGGCCTGGTTCTACCGGGGGGTCGAACCGAAGCACGTAATGGCTCGGTGGCTGGGAAAGGATGTTCCTCCGGCGCATGGGAGGGATCTCGGTTTATTCCTCGCCGACCTGGAGAACTACGGCATCGCGCCCTATCACAATGGCTCGATGGCGTCCTGGATCCCGTCGGGTGCCGGTTTCGCCCTGGCGTTCAAGATGAAGCGGCTGCCGAACGTCTACGTCGCCTTTACCGGGGATGGTGCCACCAGCCCCGGCGATTTCTACGAGGGACTGAATTTTGCGTCGATCCACAAGCTGCCCCTCGTCATCATCGCCGAGAACAACCAGTTCGCCTACTCGACTCCGATTCATCGACAAATGCCGGTCGAGAAAATCTCCGATCGCGCCCCGGCCTTCAACATCTACAGCGATCTCGCTTTCGGAAACGACCTGTTCGCCGTCATCCGGACGGCGCAAAAGGCGATCGACCACGCACGCCGAGGCGAGGGCCCCGCCCTGGTAGAGTTCCTGACCTTCCGGCGGCGCGGCCACGGGGAGCACGACGACGCCTCCTATGTTCCCGAAGAAATGTTTCGCTATTGGGAGCAGCGCGACCCGGTTAAACTGTACGTCGATTATTTGACCGGCAGGGGCGGCGTCTCCCACGAGGAACTTCGAGCGGTCGACGAGGAATGTGCGCGCATCGTCGACGAGGCGGTCGACTACGCGAGCGCGCAGCCCTTTCCCGAGCCCGAGTCAGTCACCGAAAGACTCTTTGCCCCGCGGTGATCGATCCCAGAGCGAGATCGTTCGACGCCGATCTCACGACCACCCGCCGGAGCTCGTTCTTTAGAGGTTCGTCGGAAACGACGCCGACCCGGAGGTAGTTGTCGGTGAGCCCGACCCACAGGCCGTTCTCGTCCTTTTGCTCGAACAACACCTCGACCTCCCGACCGACGTATCGAGTCCCGAACGCGCGCCGCTTATCGTCCGAAAGAGCCCGCAGGGCCTGGCTTCGGTGCTTGATCGCGTCGGGCCCGACGTGCCCCTCGAGCCGCGTCGCTCGCGTTCCGTAGCGCTTCGAGTAGCTGAAGACGTGCAGATAGGCGAATGGGAGACTCTCGAGGAAACGATAGGTCTTGTCGAACGAGGCGTCGGTCTCCCCAGGAAACCCGACGATCACGTCGGTGCCAAGACCCACTTCCGGCACCTTGTCGACGACCTCTTCCAGAAATCGACGATAGCTCTCGGGCGTGTATCGGCGGTTCATCGCTCGCAGCACGGTCTCGTCTCCGCTCTGGACGGGGACGTGAAGATATCGGCATAGTTTCCTCGAGAGCGCCATTCGGTCGACGAGTGAGGTCTCGATCGTCGTCGGTTCGATGGAAGTGATCCGGATACGGTCCAATCCATCGATCCCTTCGAGCCATCCGATCATGCCGTCGAAACTCGTCCCTTCGTGCTCGTAGCGACCGATGTTGACGCCGGTGAGGACGATCTCGCGGAACCCTCGAACGGTCAGGGCACGGGCCTCACGGAGCAGATCGGGAAGTTTGCGGCTTCGTTCCCGTCCCCGCGTGAACGGGATGATGCAGAACGAGCAGAAGAAGTCGCAACCGTCCTGAACCTTCAGGTTGGCGCGGGTCGTTTCGTAGTGGCCCGTACCCGGCACCTCGAAGTCCGAATCGTCGATGAGATTCGAATGGAGCACCGCGGGCTCGGGGAGCTTTCGGGGCTCATCGATCAAGCTCGGAAACTTGTCCTTGTACTCCGTGCCCACGATGAGGTCCACGCCGGGAATGGCACGAAGGGCCTCGAGACCCACCTGCGCATAGCACCCGGTCACGACCACGAAGGCGTCCGCCCTCCTCCGAAGCGCCTTCCGGATGGCGTTGCGGCAGCTCGCCTCTCCTCGCTCCGTTACCGAGCAGGTGTTGATTACGACCACGTCGGCGGGCTCGCCCCACTCGACGATCGCGTAGCCCTTGTCCCGGAAGGCCCCCGCCCAGGACGCCGCTTCGGTTTGGTTCAAACGGCATCCGAGGGAGTGGAACGAAGCGGTATGCAACCGTATCTCCTTGTAAAGCAGGAGTATAGCAAAGTCCTCAAGTTTTTCGGCGGCAGGCCGATAAGATGCGAAGATGCGGGTTCTCATTGCCGAAGACGATCCGATCTCGAGACGGCTGCTCGAAGTCACTTTGTCGCGGGCCGGTTACGAGGTCGCGCTCGCGTCCGATGGACGCGAGGCCTGGGCGCTCATCGACGGTCCGGATCCGTCTCGCCTGGTCATCCTGGATTGGATGATGCCCGGCCTCGATGGCATCGAGATCTGCCACCGGCTGCGGCGTCCGCCGCGCTCGCCTTACACCTACATCCTCCTCGTAACGACCAAGAACCGCAGTGAAGACCTCGTCGCCGGTCTCGAAGCCGGCGCGGACGATTACCTCATGAAGCCCTACGATCCTCACGAGCTCCAATGTCGAGTGGCGGCGGGGGCTCGCGTGGTCGCGCTCGAAGCGGAGCTCGAGCGGAAGATCAAAGAACTGGAGCGCGCCGTTCGCCACGTCGGTCAGCTTCAGGGTCTTCTGCCCATGTGCATGTACTGCAAGAAGATCCGCGACGACTCCGATACCTGGCACCGCCTCGAGAGCTACATCCAGGCCCACTCGGGCGCTCTCGTCAGCCACTCGCTGTGCGACGAGTGTCGCGTCGAGCACTTTCCCAAAGTGGCGTCATCGGGCTAGACCGGGAAGACCTTTCTCGAGGGGCTCCACCGGATGGTTTTGCCCCTCGCCGGAAGTTCCGCTTATGCTTAATCGTATCGTATGGCAAAAAAGGTTGGCTCCAACCCACGACTCGCGGATCTCCTCGATGCGCCGGAGCGAGAGCAGCGTCGACGAGGCTACTTCCACACTGTTCGGGAGATCGACCAGCAACCCGAGACCTGGCTCGAGACCGCCGAGCTGTCCCTGCCGGCCCTAGTGACTACCGAAGGACCCGTGTATTTGACGGGCTCGGGAAGCTCCTATTACATCGGAGAGTCGCTCGAGCCGATACTGGCTCGGAAGCTCGGGCGCCGGGTGAGGGCCGTCCCCGCCGGGTCGTTTCTGACCTCCGGCGAGAGCCTGCTCGGCTCCGATGCGACGGGAACGCTCGTGTCGTTCGCCCGATCGGGTGACAGCCCCGAGAGCATCGCCGTGGTCGACTGGTTTCTGAGAACGAGACCGGGGTTTCGCCATCTCGTACTGACGTGCAACGCCGAAGGGGCGCTGGCAACACGCTATTCCGGGCGCGACGACGTGGAAGCCGTCGTTCTCAGCGAGCGCACCAACGACCGCTCGCTGGTCATGACCAGTAGCTTCACGAACCTGTGGCTCGCCGGAAGGCTCCTCGCCGGACGAGATATCGACGTGACCCGGCTCGCGGCGCAAGCCCGATCGCTGCTCGATGGCTTCTCCCCTTCCCCATTCTTTTTCTCGACGGCAATATTCCTCGGAACCGGCGAGCGCTTCGGAGCCGCGCGAGAGGCCGCCTTGAAGATGCTCGAGATGTGCGATGGAGTCGTACCCACTTTCGCCGAGACGTTTCTCGGCTTTCGCCACGGGCCCATGTGCGCGGCGAGAGACGGGGCCCTTCTCGTCGGGTTTCTGTCATCGGAAGAGCCCGCTCGCGCCTACGAGCGAGACCTCTTGGGGGAGCTCGAGCGGAAGAATGTCGCTGCCCGGTTGTTCCTCGCAGGAGAAGACGGTGACGTGCGCTACGACGGCCCCGACGACGAGGTTCCGGTTCTCGACGTCGTCGTGGGTCAGCTGCTCGCGCTCTTCCGCTGTCTCTCCCTCGGCCTGGAACCCGACGCTCCCTCACGAGCCAACGTCATCACCCGCGTCGTGGAGCGATTCCCGATTCACGACGCCGCTCGTCGATGACGCGCTTTCTCGTCGTCGGCGAGCTCAACGCCGACGTCGTGCTCAAGGGCGAGTCCCGCCTTCGACCGGGCCGCGAGGTGGTGGTCGACGAGTTTCGTCTCACGCTGGGAAGCGCCTCGGCGATTTGTGCTTCCGGGCTAGCACGCCTTGGAAACGAAGTAGCTTTCGTCGGCCTCGCCGGAGACGACCTTCTCGGCCACTTCTGCCTCGGTCAGCTGGCCGCTTCGGGGGTGGATGTCAGTCGTGTGATCGTGGATGAGGGCGAGCGGACTGGAGTCACCGTCTCCTTGAGCACCTCGGCGGATCGCGCCCTCGCCACCTATCCAGGAGCGATGGAGCGCTTCGAGCTCGACGAGCTCCCGTCGGAGTTCGATCACGTTCATGTCTCGTCATACTTCCTGCAGAAACGTCTCGCGCGTCAGTTGCCAGCGCTGTTTCGCGCGGCACGATCACGCGGCAGCACGAGCTCTCTGGATCCGGGTCACGATCCGAAGCAACGCTGGGACTCCGGACTCGGCGAAACGCTTGCGGAAGTCGACCTGTTCCTGCCCAACGAGGCGGAGCTTTTGGCAATGGCCCCCGAGCTCGCGGAAAGAACGCTCGTGGTGGTAAAGCGCGGCTCGGCCGGCGCGGAATCCCGATCGGGCGATACGCGATTTCGAGTCCCCGCTCTGGCCGTTGACGTGGTGGACACGACCGGCGCGGGCGACTCCTTCAACGCCGGGTTCTTGCACGCCTGGAAGCGCGGCAAACCTCTCCCGGAGTGCCTCCGCTACGGAGTCGCGGCGGGAAGCCTCTCGACGAGAGCCTTGGGTGGAATCTCGGCCCAACCCGACGCCGAGGAGCTCGAAGCAGCGCTCGCCGAGATGGTCGAGTAGACGAATTCCAGCGAGCCCTGGCCTTTTCAGTACCGCGATTTGAGCAGCTCGATGCAGGGCCGGAGCGTTTCTCGCCACGCCGTGTCCAGCTCGGCGCTGTACTCCAGATCGTACTCCGCGACCGTGTGGAGCAGACAGTCGAG
>DASPGQ010000511.1 GCA_035620555.1 Vicinamibacteria bacterium | reverse complement strand
GATGTGCACGTCCACCGGCTCTACGTTGTCCGCCCCGAAGAACGACTCGAGCTCGCTTTCCGAAGTCGTTGCCGTGATCCGGCCGACTCTTTCGCCTGGCACGATGAGCCAATCTGACGAAGCCTGCTGCGCCTGGAGGATACGCAGGTACAGCAGCGCGCAGACAATCATGATTGGCTCCGTGAGACGGTGAGTCACGCGCGGTTCAGTCTACTCGCCTACGTGGCGCGCGCTTTCTTCGTCAATTCCTTGCGCGGGGCTCTCGCACTCTTCTTTTTTTGCGCTCGACGCGGCCGAACGGCGTGTGCGAAGTACCACTCATGGCCTTCGGGATCTTTCGCACCATAACGCCGATGCCCGTACTCTGTATCGGTTGGTTCCTCCAGGATCGATGCACCGGCCTTTTGAGCGCGCCGAAAGTGCTTGTCGACGTCGGCGACGTCGACGTAGAGGCTTTGCGTCGCTTGACCGATTTGCCTGGGATTGCGGTAGGCGGACGCCGGCCGTCCCATCATGATGATACCTTTGCCCATCTTCATCGCGGCGTGGTTCGTCTTGCCATCCGGTCCGCGTACCTTCGCACCGTATTGGCGAAACCCAAATGCCTTGGCCAGGAACTTCAGGGTACCGTCAACGTCTTGGTAGTAGAGATACGGCGTGATCGCCATGACTACACCTCCTCCTTTCTGGAGATTGGTCGGCTCAAGGATGAGCGACAAGGACCAAAGTAGGAGCGCGCTCGAGGACGCACGCGAGTGCGCGGCGAAGGTTGTCGGGGTCGAGGGCCGACAAGCTTTCGTCCAGGATCACGATCTCGGAATCCTGAAGCAAGGCGCGCGCGGTGAAAAGGCGCATTCGCTCACCGTGAGATAGCTGCCAGCCGGACTCGCCCACCATCTGGAGCATGCCCGCTGGCATGTGATCGAGGAGCTCTCCGAGCCCGAGCTCGCGACAAAGCGATTCGGCCTCTTCCATATCCTTCGCGTGCGGAGGCCAGCGGCGTCCCATCAGCAAGTTGAATGCGAATGTCTCGGTGATGACGTGATTCTCGTGAAACTGAGGCGCGCAGGCGATCGTCCTCGCCCAGCCTTCCGGACCCAGACTCCGCCGGTCGAGTCCGTGCAGGAGCAGCAACCCGGAGTCGGCGGCCCGCAGCCCGTTCAAAAGCGAGACGAGAGTGGACTTGCCGCCGCCGGATGGCGATTCCACCAGCACGCGGTCTCCTTGATTGACCTGCAAGCTACATCCGCGAAGAACGGGCTCGGCACGGGTTGCGTAGCGGAACACGAGATCGGTCGCCTCGAGAATCGGACGCCCATTGGGCTCCTTCTCGTTGACGATCGCCGCCGGGGTGCGCTTGCGAAACCGCAAGGTCGGATCACCGGCAGGCTCATCGCGCGCCGCGGCGCGAAACAAGAACGCCACCTGCCGCCAGGCGATCGCGGCGCCGGTGGCAAAGGAGAACCCGTCGACCAGCTTCTTGAGCGCGCGCTGAGCGAGAATCGTACCGCCGAGGCCGGCGGCGACGAGACCCAGGCTCGCCTCGCCGGATACGAAAGCAGGGCCGAGACCCAGGAGGCCGAGCGCGAGCCAGCCCCGCGGCACCACGGCGAGAAAGGCCGCGTCCCGATCCATCGCGCGCGACGAATCGAGGTAGCGTGTCAGCGCCCGATCCTCGTCTTCGTGCCACTCAGCCGGTTGAAGCTGGGCGAGCCGGGTGCGGTGTCCCACCATACGCTCGATGAGCTCATGGCTCATCGATAGCCTCTCCTGGGTCCAGCTGATGCGCGACCGGACATAGCGCCATCCCAGAAGCGATGCCACGGCGAGCCATCCGACCAGCAGAAGCGTATGCACCAGTCCGCCGGCGCCGGCGGAAAGAATGACACCGGCAACGACGAGCTCGATCGTGGCGGCGACGGAGAGAAACCCTCCGGAGAGCGCAAGAGTTTCGACCGCCTCGGACTCGATCACCCGTCCCAGGTGGTGTCCCACACCGTCCCGCCGAACCTCTTCCGGCTCGAGACGCAACGCACCGTGAACGAGCCTCTGTTTCAGAAGCCCACCCGCTCCCACGGCGAAACGTCCCTCGAACCAGGTTGCGGTCATGCGAAAGGGGAGCATCGTAACGAAGAGGAGCGCCCACGCCAGCAGCCACCCCCAGTCCAACCGACCCTCGAGCGCTCCCTGAGCGAGCAGCCACCAGGAGAGCACCCAGAGCAGGTAATCGATCGTGTAAGCACCGACGAAGAGCAGCAGATTCTGGGGCAGCCTCGCTTTGAACGCTTGCTCCGCGAACGAGCTCCCCGGAGACAGCCGAAGAAGCCAGCCATCGCCAACCCGCTCCCGGCTCAATCGCTCCTGCAGGAGCGCTTCGCGCATCGTCCGGAGCCGGACTCCGGAAAGGCCGACCTGGGATAGCATCTCGTCAACCCCGGTACTCGCCGAGGACTCGAAGCGTCGGCCGAGGAGCGCCTTCAGCGCGTCGATGGAGAGGGATTGCTCCGCATGGTCGTTCCCGAGCACTCGCACGTGTCTGCGGTTCGTTCGCCTCGACGGACGAAGAAGGAGCAGGAAGCCGCTGTCACCTGGCAAGCGCACGACGGAGGGACCCGAAGCGCGGAGAAACGAATCCGCGTCGCGATAGAGGAGCTCGACCGGCTCGGCCTCCAGACCGAGCCAACTCGCCGTGGAAACAATCCAATCGCTCAGCTCCTCCCGATCCAGTCCCTTCTCCGGCGCTCCCGCCGTCACGCGGCGGCGTGCAAGACCGCTGGCGCGCGCGAGAGCCTCGATGCCATCGCCCAACCGGTCTTTCGACCAAACGATGGTGTCTGCCCACGCCGTCATGGAGGCGCCTCGCTCTCGAAGGCTCGACCCCGTTCCAAGCGAACCCGGCGCCAGGGAACGCGGCGCCAGAGCGCTCTTGCTTCCTCTTCGGAACGGAGCATTTCCTGATAGAAGGATCCGGGCCGCTCGAGCAGTTCCCCGGGGCCGCCATCCTCTACGATGCGCCCACCGCTCATCACGAGAACCCGGTCGAACGTGCGTGTTTCGCCGACGTCGTGAGTAGCGCAAATGAGCGTCGCCGAGCGCCAGAGCTCGCGCGCGCGGGAAAGAAGCTCGATCCGCTGCGGGCGGTCGAGACCCCGAAAGGGCTCGTCCAGAACCGCAAGCCGCACTCCGGAGCGCAGCATCGCGCGGGCGAGGCGCACGCGCTGGCCCTCGCCACCGGACACGAGACCGCCCCCTTCTCCCAGGAACGTCTGATGCCCCTGCGGAAGCATCTCGAGCACCGGTCGGAGGTTGGCCTGTTCCACCACACGAGCGAGACCCAGGTCTCCATCGAGGGTTGCGCCGTAGCGCAAATTGTCTAGCAACGAGCGGTTCCAAAGCTGAACGGCAGGATCCACCCAGGCTGTCTGCGCTCGAAGCTCGAGAAGCTTTCTTCCGTCGAGGACCTCATCGTCTACGAAAATCGTCCCTCGGAACGCACGATGCCACCCGAGAAGAAGCCCGAGAAAGGTCGTCTTGCCGGCGCCCGAAGCGCCGACGAGCGCCACGTGGCTGCCCCGCTCGATGGACAGCTCCAAGCCTTCGAGGACTCGGTGGCCTCCCAGCTGAACGCTCACGTCCTGCATGCGGATCGAAACGCCGGGTGGCTTCGTTCGCTGGGTCCCATCTGGCCCCGCGGAGCCCGGCACGGTTTGCTCCTCGGGCGCGTTCAGGGGCTCGAGGGTTCGCAGCGTGACGTTTCGGTGCTCGGGATACCTGCGCGCGAGCTGCGCCACCTCGAGGCCGAGCACGGGGAGGTTGAGTGCCCAGTAAGCGAGCAGCAACAAGAGTCCGATCTCCGCGCCGCGTCCGACGTGCTGGAACACCAGGAGAACCGCGAGCGCGTAGCCGACGAAAAACTGCGTTGCTTCGAGAGTGACCGCCGCGCCTTGCAGCTTCAGCCGCGCTCGCGCCCATTGCGATAGAAGGGCCTCGTGCTCACGACGGAGTGAGCGCTCCGCACCATGTACGCGGAGCGGAACGAGTCCGAGCAGCGCGTCCAGGGTGAATCGACCCAGTCCTGCCAGGTGGCTCCGAACGCGCAAATCCCTCTCCTGGAGGATCGGTTGTGCGATGAGCGGTATACCCAGGGCGAGAGCGGCGGCCAAAAGCGCCATCGGGGCGAGCTCCCAATCGAGCCAGATGATCCCGACCGCGGTCAGGAGAAGCTCGAAGGTGGATCGTACCAGGCGTCCGCCGAGAACCGGGACCTGCCTCAGACGGTAAAGGCTGTGATTCCGCTCCGCCATGTCCGAGGTCAACCGGCTTCGGAAGTAACGGTCTCCGAGCTTGGTGATCTTGTCCTGGAACGCGATGCGCAACCGCGCTTCCATTCTGCGGCCAAGCTGAAGCTGACCTCGCGCTATCACGAGCTCCACCAGGGCGAGAAGCATCATGAGCGCGACCACCGCACCGAGGGCGGTCATGCGTTGTCCCGATAACTCCAAAAGGGGTGTGAGCTCGAGAAGCGAGCGGAACAGCACCGCCTCGAGCACCACCGCCGACGCGGCGGCGAACAAGGCCGCGATGAGAGCGGTGGGTTTCAGGACGCCATCGGCGCGAAGCATCTTCAAGAGCTCGCGGCCCGGTTGGATCGGCCGCTCTTGTCTCGCTGCCCGGAGCTCGGGAGAGATGCGCGGAGGCACCTTCTTGCGATCGGAAGGTTGCATCCTTCCGCGTACGCGTACCAGGACCGCACCTCGCACGAGGACGGTTTCTTCCGTCGGCGACGAGCCGTTCGGCGAGGAGCCGGCTCTGACGGACCAGTATGGCGTGGGAATGGCCTGCGATGGATCAAGGCCCGGTCTTCGGGCAACATCGAAGAGGCTCTCGACCGCTCGAGCCGCACCCTTTCCTTTACGGACGCCGCGCGAGCGGACCATGGACGAGACGGCCCGCGCGGCCGCGTCGAGCGAGGCGAGCCCGAGCCACCCGGGCGTTTCCTTGGCTCGACTGACCAGCGCCTCGGCTCTTTCCGTCGAGACTCCGAGATCCAGAAGCCTCCTTCGCCAGCACGCGGAGGCTTCCGCCGAACGGGCCCACTCGCTCCAGGCCGCTGCGGGAACGGGCATGACGTGCTCGTAGAGCTCCCGATCGAGCTGCGATGGGCTCACCCACCGGCGCCCCACGGCGGGATCCATCAGCTGCACCAGTCCCGCGAACCGGCTCCATACCACGATGAAATGCGTGCTGTTGTTGGGCGCCCGGACGACGAGAACGGCCGGAAGTGCATTCGCTTCTTCGAGAAGCAAATGCTCGGCAGGCACGAGGATCTGCTCGGCCCGAAGACCGAGCTGTCCGGCGACTTCCTCCAGGGTATCGATGGAAGTTCCGTCCACGTCGGTCTGGCACGCTTCCCGCAGTCGACCGTAGCTCATCGAGATCCCGTGCCCTTCGAAGAGGCTCTTCAGTGCGGCAGGACCGCAGTCGAGGGCCGAGCTCTGAACGACTTCGGGAACGATCCAGCGACGATTCAACGAGGGGGCCCAGGGATCACGGCTCGGGATAGGACGGCATTTCCACTCCGGGCGGAATCGCGGTCGAGTCCGCGGGCCGGGACCAGGCGCGCCCCGCCGCACGCAACACGAGAGCCGCCGGAGTGATCTTCTCCACCTCGACTTCGAGCGTGCCCGGAAGTCCGTGCTCTAACGGAATCGGAACATCGGGTCCCCCGTGAACGTCGAGCTCGACCCGAATTCGTCCGTTGCCGGTCTCCTCGGCCACTCGCGCCACCGTCGCGCTGACGGTGCCGTACTGCACCCAGGGGAATCCTTCGAGCCGAAGCCGCCCCGGCTGACCGGGCTTCACCCGGCCGAGCGCTTCCGGCGGGCGATATTCGGCGACCACCTTGACCTCTCCCGGCGGAACGACCGACCCGAGACGCTCGCCGACGGGGATGACCGCGCCGATTCGAAATGGGATCACTTCGCCCAGGCGGCCGGCGACGGGCGCGCGGATGCGGTGCTGCTCGAGATCGTGCGCGAGGCGAGCCGTCTGCGCCTCGAGGCTGGACACCCGGCCACGAAGCTCGGCCGCGCGTCGCTCGAGCTCGGCGAGGAGTGCGCGTTTTTCGCTTTGCGCGAATCGACGATCCATCTCCAGCCGCTTCACGGCTCGCTGCTGCGCCTCCGCCGCCGAGCGTCGCTGCTCGGCTTCGGCAGCGGCGCGCCGGCGTTCGGCCTCGGGAAGCAAACCCTCGTCTTGCATGCGAGCGAGCCGGGCCGCCTCTTCTTCCGCCAGTCGAGCCGCCGCTTCGGCCTCGTCGCTGAGCGAGCTGGCCTCGTCGAGCGCCGAGCTCTCGCCTCGAACGGCCTCCTCGAGCGCCTGCTCTTGTGCGCGCATCTCATCTTCCAGCTTGATGCTCTGTTCCCGGAGCGCCGCCATCTCCGCTTGCGCCTCGTCCATCTGATGACGAACCGACTCCGAATCGAGCTCCACGAGTAGCTCGCCCTCTGTGACCTTGCGTCCGAGAACCATGTTGCTGCTGATCACCCGGCCCCCGGTCGACGCATGGATCGGATGGACCTCCTGGTCGACCTCCAAGCGCGCCTGGTCGGTCGCGGCATAGATGGAGACCTCGGCAAAGAAGAACCAGGCGCCCCAGACCGCCATCAAGACGACTACAACCACGAGGGCGACCAGGGTCGATCGAAACCCGTCCTGCGAGAGCGAACGCATCGACTGCCCGAATGGAGTCAAATCGGGGCTCCGCGCTGGAGACGGGTTGAATATAAGAAGGCCAATTCGGTCTCCGCTTCTAGCATTCTCGAACAGAGGATCCTTGATTGTCGAATGCTTCGACTTCCACGGCGCGGGCTCAGAAACGGACGAGGCGGGTCAGCTTCACCGCGAAGCTGCGACTCTGAAGATAGAGCGGATCGTCGAGCGCCGTGGTTCGGCCGTCGCTATAGACCACGAAGAAGTCGCTACCGGGGAGATATTCCCAGCGAAAGCGCACGTTGGTCAGCACCTCGCTATCGAGAGAGGCGTATTGAACGAGCGCGCTCAGGGACATTCTGGGCGACATGTTGAACGTAACCCGGCCACCGAGCAGCGTGGCGGTGAAATCTCCCTCGGGGAGACTCACCCGATTCACCGAGACGTTCGGCTCGATGCCGAGACGAGGCGAGGTCTCGATCCGGCCTTCATAACCGATTTCTCTCCGAGTGCCATCGTAGAAGCCCCCGAGCTCGGCCGAGACCCGACCCGAGACTTTGCGCTGCGGTCCCAGCCGATAGGCGAGCCTCACGTTATCGAACCGATATTCGTCGACCGGAAGGATGACACCGGGAGCGATCTCGAACGGCTCGGGAAGGAACTCGAAATTCTTCTCGTAGTCGACGCTCCACTCGTCCCCGTTCTCGATCTCCATCCGAAAGGTCATCTGCGCCTGGCGGCTCTCGAGTCTGCCGAGGGTGTCGGCGACGTACTCGATGCCAGGCTCGAGACTGACCTTGCGGATCCACTCCACCCCGCCCGGCCTTCGACGGCTCAGTCGGAATTTCCCGACGGTCTCGCGAAAATCCTCTCGCCGGAGGAAGCCAATCTCCGGGTTGAAGTTCTCACCTACCAGCGTGTGGCTGACTCGTGCCCCGTAGAGATCCGAGTTGTAATCGAAGATGCCTCGATAGCTTCTGTCTTCGCCTCCCGAGAGCTCGGGGGTGTGCGTCGCCGCATAGTAACCGCCGACCACGAGGCTGTCGGAAAGCCCGAAGCTCGCGTCGACGCCGAATGCCTGATTGGATCCGTCCGACACGACCGATTGGGAGCGGTGGGTGAGGATCATCCCCACCTGACTCTTGCGAAAAACATCCCGCTTGAGGCGGAACACCGAAAAGCCCGTCGGCTCGATACCCGTGCCGTCTAGGCCATCGGTATGGATGTTGAGAGCGCCCAGGGTGTAGCTCCCTATCTTCCCGGTCACGCGGGCGCCGGCACGGATCGGAACTTCTCCGTAGTCGGAAATACCGATGCGGCGACTGAAGAAGAGCACCGGCGTGTTGCTGGGAGGACCACCGCCTCCACCGCCGCCGCCTCCACCAAAGCCGGCGTTGCCAAAGGCGAAGACACCCTGCCCCTCGAGGAAGAACTCCCTCTTTTCCGGAAACTGGATGTCGAAACGCGTCAAATTGACCTGGAGCTCGTCGTCCTCCACCTGGGCGAAGTCCGTGTTCACCGTCACGTCCGCCACGAGGCTTCGCGTGAGCCCGTACTTGACGTCGAAGCCCGCGTCGGCCCCGAGGTCGTTCTCGATGGCCGGCTCGGCGATCCGGTCGGTGCGGACGGTGGTGATGCCGTATGGCTTGATCTCGAGATTGCGCGCCACCGCGGGCTCGAGGCCCACGAGATTCGCCGCCGAGGAGACCTTGACCAGGCCGCGCAGATCGTAGGACGCCGGAATCGGCGTGAGGTACGAAACTTCGTTCTTCCACTGTACGATCCGCCGAAAGTTGACACCCCAGATCTGCTGGTCGCCGGTTCGGAATCGAAGGGACTTGAAAGGGATGGCCATCTCGACGGTCCAGCCATTGTCGAAGCGTGCCGTGCGAGCATTCCAGATGGTGTTCCAGTCCTTGTTCACGTTCCGCTCGTCCACGGCGAGCGCATCGGTCAACCCGCCGAGAAGGTTGACGTGGAACATGAAGGAATTCCGCCGATCGTGAAACGTGTCGAAGGCGACCCCGAAATTCTCGTTTCGCGAGAGCGACTGATGATCGCGCCTCATCTCGTTGCCCACCATGCGCTCCGGATGGCTGTCCCAGCAGCGGGCGGAGACGTAGACGTTGTCGGAGTCGAAGAGCATCCAGACTTCCGTCTTTTCGGTCGCGGGCGCGCCCTCGTGCGGCTCCTGCTGAACGAACCCGGCGATCGCCTCGACCTCATGGTAGACGGGGTCGTCGAGCTCGCCGTCGATGATCACGGGCTCTCGGATCCGGGTCGCCCGGACCGTCACGCGGCCTTCCGCGTCCCTCGCCACGACCGCTGGCGGTGCCGGAGGCGGAGGTCCATCGACCTCGTCCCAGGAGAGGGCGCTTCCACAAAGACCGAGAGTGACGAGGAAAACGGGCACCACCTGGAGGCGCCCCATCTGTCGCGGACTCGTCATCTGCTGTTTTGGGTGGGGTACGAGAGTTCCTCGGGCTCCACCGGCATAATTATTCAAACAGTCTCATTATAGTGTTCTCGCCGACGGGGGCATGCATTCTTGACAATGAGTTACACCGTCTCGGCCCGCTCAAGACACGGAATCGATGGGCCGCTGCCCCCCCCTTTGCCACCAAATGCTACATGTGCTACATTGGGATATGAGTAGAACCATCACGCAGAGAGAGCTGCGGAATGACTCTGGCGCCGTACTGCGCGAAGTCCAGGCGGGACAGACGATCGTCGTCACGCGCAACGGAGTCCCGGTCGCGGAGCTCCGACCCATTCCACCTCGCAGATTCGTGCCGCGGGTCGCGATCCTGGAGGCTGGACGACGTGCCCCTCGGGTCGACGCACGAAGGTTTCGGGCCGATCTCGATGCCGTCGTAGACCAGTCCGTCGATGGTTGAGCCGACGAAGGGGTTGCTCGATACTTCGGTGGTCGTGGACCATGATGTAGTCGACCCTGCCCTTCTCCCCGATGAATCGGCGATCACAGCAGTGACCCTTGCCGAATTGGCTGGCGGGCCCCACGCCACTCCCGACGCGCAGGAGAAGGCGCGACGCCAGGACCGGCTCCAATGGGCGGCGTCGACATGGAATCCACTACCTTTCGATTCCGAAGCGGCTAGAACCTATGGCCTGGTCTTCGCTGCCGCGAGAGCAGCCGGACGTTCCAGCCGAACCCGCTTCGCCGATCTACTGATCGCCGCCACCGCCGCGGCCAACGGTCTGCCGCTCTACACGAGAAACCCCGACGACTTCGCCGGCCTCGAGGAAATCTTGACCGTCATCGCGATCTGATTGCCACCGCGCCGAGTGTGACGAGCTTTTATTCCCTGTCTGCCACCAACTCGTCGAGCATCGATTCGAGTTGGCGGTCACGATGGAGAGAACCGCGTAACCTTCCCGTTGCAGGGCATGAACGAGCCCCTCGACTCGGGCATCACCGTCCCCCACTGTGATCACGACGTCCGCGCCACGCGTATGTCCGTCCTCCGATAGCCGTTTCCATCGTGACCGACGTAGACGTTGCGGCTTTGAGTCCTCTCCCCTGCATGGGTAGAATGGTGTTCGGATAGGAAAGATCGATGCCAATCGAAAGCACACCTAGGAAACTGACTTACAACGTGTTCGTCAAGAAGACGGGAAACCGTTTCACGGCGACCGTTGTCGGCTTTCCGAACTGCACCGTGAAGGCCGCCTCCCGTGCCGAAGCGATCGAACGAGCGCGCGACGCTGTAGCAGAGTTCGTCTCCGAAGCGGAGCTCGTGAAGATTGAAGTCGAAACGGTGTCGCAGACTCCCTCGCTGCGTGATTTCGCCGGTATGTGGGCGGACGACGAGACGTTCGACGAGTTTGTCGAAGCGATGCAGTCCTACCGCCAGGAAACAGACGCGAGCGAGCCCGCGTCCTGATGGGACCGTTCGTCCTCGATACGGACCACATCACTCTCCTCCAACGCGGCGATCGAAACGTCGTAGAGCGGTTCGGAGACATTCCGGAAGAAGCGGTTGCTACTTCGATCGTTACGTACGAAGAGCAACTCCGAGGTCGCCTAACCGTGGTCCGTCGTGCGAACACGCCCGAGCGACTCGAAGTCGCATACCGACGACTTCGGGAAATGCTGGAATTCTTCTGTGCGATTCGGATCCTTGATTTCGATCAGAAGGCCGCTGAGATCTACGGGACCCTCCGCCGTCAGCACGGTTCCGTCGGAACGATGGATCTGCGAATCGCGGCAACGGTTCAATCGGTCGAGGGGATCATCGTGACACGGAACACGCAGGATTTCGAGCTCATCGGCGGATTGCCGATGGAGGACTGGTCTTTACCTTGACGCAAGCCTACAGATAGTTGTATCGCGTCACCGTGGGTCCCATCGGCTGAAATCTCCCCATAGAAGTGTGGTTTCGGGAAAAACGTCGCGGGTAAAGCGCGGTTCGGAGCGCACCGAGACGGCGAGCCTTCCGATCAGGGAGAAGCCCAACCCCGGCCTTCTCGAGCTCACCACACAGGCGCCGAAGGGCCGGCTCCAGAAAGCTCACCGTCTATTCAGCGGCCAGTCGAGTCGGCGCCCGGGGCAGTCGCCGTCCTCCGCGCCAGGCCGGTGACGGAGCCAGGCCCGGAGTCGCTCCTCGATCTGCTGCTCACTCGCGTCCGGATGCTCCCGTTTGAGGTTCTGCCGCATGAGACGGACTCCGTCATCGAAGAGATCGAGCGCGATGCGGAATCGCTCGGCCGGCGTGAGCTCCGGGGCTTTTTTCACGACAGCGGTATCTTATCAGTGGGACTGCAATCACATCACCCGAATTGGTCGCCTTGATGCGTGAACTCTTCACGCGGGCAGGACACGGTGCCGCAACGCCGGGCTCGCGGCTTCCTGCGATGAGCTCGACGTCATGCTTCTCTATCTGTCGCCCGATGAGAGCAAATGGATAGTGATAAGCGCCGCCTCGATCCGTCAGTCGGTCGGCGACGTGCAGGATCCGCATTCCGGTGTCACTGGTCGCCGACCGTCCGCCTCGGGTGAACTTCGATCGTATCGCCAATCTCGATCTGCATCAGGTCGTAGCCCACGGCGAGCGGCCCATCGTACGTCTTTCGCGTGGGCGGGATCAGATCCTCGGCGAGCGCGGGCGACGGGACGATGTGCGAGTAAACGGCGAGCCGGGGTCTCACCTTCGCGAAAATGCTGCCGACTTGCTCGGGGCTCGCGTGGTGCGCGATGACGCGCTCGACGGTACCAGGGCCGACGACCTTCGCCCGGCGAAGCTCGACCTCGGGGCTGATGACCTCGTGCACCAGAACGTCCACGCCCCGGGCGTGCTCGACGATGGGCTCGTAGTACCGCGTATCTCCCGAGAACGCCGCCGAGCGACCGTGGAAATCGACCCGGTACCCGTAGGAGGGCACCACACCGCCCCCATGATCGACAGCGAAGGCGGTGATCTTCAGCCCGTCGCGATCGAGGATGACGCTCGGCTCGACGTCACGGACTTCGAGAACGATTCCATCGGCATGATAGCCCTCGTCTCCGCTGCGAACGCTCTTGTCGAAAGCGAAGGCCTTCTCGAGGTGGTCGCACATCGCCTGCGTTCCCGGCGGGCCGAGGACGGATAGGGGCCGATCGCGACCGAAGATCCATCCCGTGAGCCAGAGATCGGGAAAGCCCACGACGTGGTCGGAATGGAGGTGGGTGAACAGAATCAAATCGACGGCGCGGATCTGCTCCGCGCTTCCGATCTGGAATAGGCGTTGAATGGCGCCCCGTCCGACGTCGATGACGATCGAGGTTTCGTCGGCTTCGACGAGAACGGAGGGACCGAAGCGCTCCATCGTCGGACGGGGATTTCCGGTACCGAGCAAGGTAATGCGCAACGTCTGCGAGGCGGAGTACGGCGCCGTCGCGAGCACTGCCGCGACGACGACAAGGGCTTTCTTCATCGATTCCTGCTCCTTCCCATCCAGCCCGCCTCGGGCCGCTCGAACCAGACGTGCACTTGTCCGGTCCCGGTCGCGTTCTCGTACTCGGAGAATCGCTTGCCGGGCGCGATGCAATCGCCGCCACCGAGAGCTCCCACCATCATCAAGTAGTGCCCGAACTGTCCCTCAGGTGAGAAGGGGAGGTAGTCGTCCATCGTCGCGATAATGCGTGCGTGATCGCCCTTTTCCATGAGAGCGATGCGACTCTCGTCCGCGGAGCGCGCTTCAGGAGTCCGGATGTGGATCGGATCCGACGACTCGTGCTTCTCGAGCTCACCGAGAGGCCAGAAACGATGGCTCATGCCGCCGGATGCCATCAGCACGACGCGGCGATCGAGCTTCTCGATGGCTCGCCCGAGCGCGGCGCCGAACGCAAGGAAGTCGTGAGGCTCACCCGTCTGCGCGATGCTCACCGAGACGACACGCTCGCCCGCATGGAGATAGGTGACGAGATTGATCGTGGGGTAGTGCAGGGGAAGACACGGATCGTCGACCGCGAAACTGCGCGTGCCCTGTTCGTTCGCAATCTCAGCCGTGAGGGTCGCGAGCTCCGGGTCTCCGTCGTAGTCATAGGGCACTTGACACATGCCGCGCGGAAGCTCATCGGACGTGAACTTGCCCGAGCGGTGTGCGTGCGAAGCCACGAGGTGCTCGACGGTGCTGAACCAGTGCGTGTCGAATATGACGAAGGTATCGGCGCGAAGCCGGTCCAGGACCTCGCCACGCAGGCGTCTCAGGCCGGGGACGAGACTGATCTCCTTGCCTTCGTTGAGCTCGTATCGGGTCTCTTGGGGAAGCATGATCGTCGGTGCATGAGACAAGAGCCCGGCGCCGACGACCTCACCCATGATGACGCTCCAGCGTGGTGCCTCCCTTCCACGTGACTCCGACGCTCCTCCAATACCCTGCGAGTATCTCTTTCGGCTCGAGAAACGGGTGGTGCTGATGAAGCTCTGCCTCTCCCCGGTAAGCAGGCCCGAGGTCGACGTCCTCCCCCCTCATCGTCACGATCTCGTGAAGAGCATTGGGACCGTCCGACTCGATGGCCGGCAGAATGCGGTGATGCAACATGGCGTGTGCGTTCACGAAGCCGCCGGTTTCACTGGGACCGGTGAGTATCAACTCTGCGTCCAGGATCCGCCGACCGCCGGCGGAGAGGCTCGCGCCGAATCGACCGCCTGGCTCGAGGCGCGGTCCGGCGCGGCCGACCGTGACCGGGCGGGTCATCCAGATCTCCCCGAGTTTCTTCGGATAGCCCTGATGGTAGCCCCTCACCAGGGAGAAGTCCTTGTCGACCCAGATATCGACGCAGCGAGAGTACGTTTCGCCCCGGTAGCGGCAGCGGACGACGTAGAAGCACTCTTTATATTGCGAACGGACCGGATCGAGGAGCTCCTCGAAGCTCCCCGAGCAGGACTGCCAGTCCGCCCAGATCGCCGCGACCGCTCCGGGGTCTTCTCCGGCAAGCTCGAGCGGGTCCGGCAGAAGGGCCGCCACTTTCCCGGGATCGGTTCGATACTCGATTGTCAGAAGATCGCCGGAGTAGTACCAGGGAGGCGGCGGCACCAGGGAAACGAAGCCCTGCCAATCAGGCATCCCATACCACCCGGAGCGACTTGGGACCGCGGAA
>DASPGQ010000510.1 GCA_035620555.1 Vicinamibacteria bacterium | reverse complement strand
AAAAGAAGTAAGGACTCTCCGCGCGCGTTTGAGCCATCGCCCGCGCGAGCCTACAATGCGGCCGCTCGTTCCCGCAGGAGGAGGCTTCCCATGCATGAGACGCGTGTCCTCTCGACCGTAGCATTCCTCGCAATCGGCGCTCTGAGCGTCGCGCAAGAGCCCGACCTCGTCATCCGCGGAGGGATGGTCATCGATGGGACCGCAGCGGATCCACGTCGCGCCGACGTCGCCATACGCGACGGGCGAATCGTGGCCATGGGTGACCTTTCGAGCACAAGCGCCTCTCGGGTGATCGATGCGTCGGGACTGTACCTGGCTCCGGGATTCATCGATATCCACAGCCACGCCGAGACCGGTCTCTCGGACCCGTACCTTGCGACGGCGGCGAACAACCTCCTCCAGGGTATTACCACGGTCGTCGTGGGACAGGACGGTCGGCACGCATGGCCTCTCGGCGGGAGCTTGACCGAACAGGTGGCGCTTTGGCGGCGACAGGGTGTCGGCAACAACGTCATTCCCCTTGCGGGGCAAGGAAGCGCGCGGGTGGAGGTCATGGGCTGGAGCGACCAGCCGGCAACAGAAGCGCAACGGAAGGCCATCGCGGATCACGTTGCCGGCATTCTCGCCGAAGGCGCCTGGGGGTTGTCTTCGGGGCTGGGCTACTATCCTGGACGTCACTCGCCGCCCGACGAGGTCGTCGCCGCCGCGCGTCCCGTGGCCGCCATCGACGGTTTCTACATCAGCCACCTGCGCAACCAGGGAGACATGCTGCTCGAGTCCATCGAGGAGACGATACTTCTATCAAAAGAAACCGGCGTCCGCGCAGTCGCAACCCATATCAAGGCCGCGCCCAAGCGCAACTGGGGAAAGGCGCGTCCCGCCGTCGCTCAGATCGCCGAGGCGCGCGCCAACGGAGTGAAGATTTACGCCGACCTCTACCCTTACGACACGTCGAGCGACGGGATCGACGTGTCGCTCGTCCCCATCCGAGCCCTGTTCGACGAACAGGAGATGCGCGAGCTCCTGGCCCCGGCGGGTACCGACCCGGCCGAGATACTTCGCTGGGCTTTTCGCCTCGAGCCCAATCTGGGACGTCGCTTCGACCTCGACTTCTTGCTGGAGAATCCGGAGCAGGCTCTTGGTAATGCGGTTCGAGGAACCGATCGGCTTCGAGGTGAGGCGATCTTCCGACACCGTCTTCGCGAGCGTCTCGCGGACCCGGAGGCTTCTCCAGCTCTTCTCGCGGCCGTCGGGGAACGCATCTCCGGCCCGGGAGGGGCGGAGATCTTCGAGATCGCCTCACATCCCGAAGAGCGCCTTGTGGGGCTGAGGTTATCGGAACTGGCGCGAGTGCGCGGGATCTCGGAGGCCCAAGTCGCGGTCGAGCTCACCCTGGAGGGTGCTTCGTTCACCCAGCTTCACATGTCTGACGACGACGTCGTGACGTACATCCAGCAGCCGTTCATGGCGGCCTGTACCGATGGCTGGGTTCCCGAGTACGGCGTCGGGCTCAGCCATCCGCGCTCTTACGGTACGTTCACCCGGCGAATCCGAAGGTATGTCTACGATCTCGGCGTCATCGATTTGCCGTTTGCGATCCAGACCGCGACCGGACTTCCCGCCGAGATCGTCGGCCTCGATGATCGCGGGCTCATCGAAGAGGGGCAATGGGCGGATCTCATCGCCTTTGATCCGGCGCGTATCCGGGACCGCGCCACCTATCGGAACCCGCACCTCTACAGCGAAGGCATCGAATGGGTGCTCGTGAACGGAGACATCGTCGTCGAGGATGGCGAGGTCAACGGCCATCGGGCGGGCAAGGTGCTGCTCAAAACAGACGAGTCGAGCACGAGCAACTGAGACCACTACCAGATGGCGACGCGCTTTTCGGGGGCGAGCCACATGCCGTCGCCTTCTTTGACGCCGAACGCCTCGTAGAACTCGGGGACGTTGCGCAGAGGACCGTTGGCGCGAAAGTTCTCCGGCGCGTGCGGATTCGACAGAACGAGCTGGCGCAGGGCCTCCTCGCGCGATTTCGAGCGCCAGGCCTGCGCGTAGCCAATGAAGAATCGCTGAGGTCCGGTGAAGCCGTCGATGACCGGCGCTTCCTTGCCCTCGAGCGAGGCCAAGTAGGCCCGGTAGGCAATCGTCAGCCCCGTGAGGTCGCCGATGTTCTCACCGAGCGTCAGTTGCCCGTTCACGTTCAAGCCCGGAAGTGCTTCGAAAGCATCGTATTGATCCACGAGCATCGAGGCACTCTCCTCGAATGACCCCGCGTCGTACTCGCTCCACCAGTCGCGGAGGTTCCCGTCTCCGTCGAAACGGCGGCCCTGGTCGTCGAACGCGTGGCCGATCTCGTGACCGATCACGGCGCCGATGGCTCCGTAGTTCACCGCGTCGTCTGCCGTCAGGTCGAAGAAGGGAGGTTGAAGAATTGCGGCGGGGAAGACGATCTCGTTCTTCGTGGGATCATGATAAGCGTTCACGGTCTGCGGGGTCATGCCCCACTCGGTGCGATCGATGGGCCCGCCCAGCTTGTCTACGTTGCGGCGATACTCGAACGCATTCGCGCGGAAGACGTTTCCCACCAGATCGCCACTCCGGATCTCGAGCTTGGAGTAATCGCGCCAGGTGTCGGGGTAGCCGATCTTGTAGACGAACTTCTTCCGCTTCTCCTGCGCCCTTTCTTTCGTCTCGTCGGTCATCCAGTCGAGCTCGTCGATGGCTCGGCCGAAGGCGGCGATGAGGTTCTCGACGAGCTCCTCCATGCGCGCTTTGGCCTCGGGAGGAAAATGGCGCGCCACGTAGAGTTTTCCCACCGCTTCGCCCATGAGCTGATTGACGTTCCGAACCCCGCGCTGCCAGCGGGGCGGAATCTCCTCGAGCCCGTTCACGAGCCGGCCGGTGAAATCGAAGTTCGCCTCGACGAGCTCGCTGGAAAGGTAGGGCGCCATGTCGTGGAGAAGCCGAAAAGCGGTGTAGCTCTTCCAGTCGGCGAGCGCGACCTCGTCGGCCAGCTCTCCCAGCGCGGTTACGTAAGACGGCTGCGCAATCACGACCATGTCCACGTCGGCGATCTCGGAGCTCTGGAGATAACGATCCCAGGCGATCCGAGCGGTGGCCGACGCGAGATCCTTGCGCTCGTAGGGGTTGTACAGCTTCTGTACGTCGCGCGTCTCCTCCGCCGGCCAATGGTGCTCCGCCAGACGGCGCTCGATCTCGAATACCGCGCGGCCCCGCGCGCCGGCCTCGTCCACGCCGGCGAGCTCGAAGAGCTTCGTCGCGTATCGCGGAAGCGCCTCGCGGAGCTGCTCGAACTTTTCTCCTTCCTTGAAATAGTAGTCGCGGTCGGGAAGGGTGAGACCGGATTGAAACAAGTAAACGGTGTAACGTGTGGAATCGCCGAGATCGGGAAAGACGGCGAGCGCCAGCGGCGAGTCGATGCCGTCGATTCTGAGCTCGGCCTGGAGCTGGAGCAGGTCTTGAAAGCTCTCGGCCGAGAGGATTCGATTCAGCCGTTCCTGCAGAGGCATGATCCCCAGTTCGTTGGCTCGGTCGGTGTCCAGGTAGCTCTTGTAGAACTCTCCCACCCTCTGCTCGTCCGTGCCGGGCTTCAGCTCGTCCTTCTCGGCGAGCTCTTCGACGATGGCGCGCTGGTTCTTCTCGCTTTCGTCTCTGAGGATCATGAAACTTCCCCATTCCGCCTGGTCCGCCGGGATCTCGGTCTCGCGAATCCAGGTGCCGTTCACGTAGGCGTTGAAGTCGTCCTGAGGCCGGACCGACTCGTCGAATCCGGACCGGTCCACTCCGGAGACGAGATCGGCGCGCTGTGACGCGGCGACCGAAACGGCGAGAGCCAGTAAACCGAACAGATGGCGTGGAATCATCGAGCCTCCTTATGACTCTGTGCTCAGTGCCGTGGCGGGACCCGTAATCGATCGTGCCGCCACGGCTCGGGGCTGCTTACGGCGCGGCAAGCGCGCCGGGCTCGCTCCGCTCGCGCAGGCTGGACTGCACTTTTTCATCAGCCTGCTAGGGATTGTAGCGCGGCGATGCCAGCGAGACCCATTCACGAAGAGTCGCTGAGTTTGAGGTTTCGGGACCTCTCCACGACTCTGACGATCGCGTCGGCTTCGAGCCGCGAGATCTTCTCGCTGGCAATCGAGCCCACGACCTTGTTCCGCACCACCTGCTCCACCTCGAGACCGAGCTCGCGCAGGTGGGTGAGCATCGAGTCGTCCGCCGCGCGCTCCGTCAGCTCCACGAGCACGCGCACCACTTGGGGACCTCGTCTCGCGACATCTCGGGGTCGCATGGTTTTCACGGCTCGACCGAAAGCAGCCGCGCCACGTCGAGCTTGCCATAGCCCCAGTCTCGATTCCAGCAGACCCCGGTGTTCTCGTCCTGGCGGGTCGATTTCATGATGCGCCTCTTGGCCTCCGCCCAGTCGATCGTTCCGTCTTTTTCCAGCAGAAGCGCCAGCGCTCCGGTGACGTAGGGCGCCGACATGCTCGTACCCCTGAGGGCGGCGTAGTCGATATCCGAAACTCGCGTGAAGAGCGGTAGCTCGCCGGGCGGAGCCGCGCTCGACAGGGGAGCGAGCAGCCACTCGCCGGGAGCGGTGACCTCGGGCTTGTTCTGCCCGTCGCGTGTGGGTCCGCGGCTGCTGAACTCGGAAAGCGACTCCAGCTGAAGCGCTTCGAGGCGCACCGTCGGGTGAGCGGGATCCCGCGAGCTCCACTCGTTCCGCGTGACGTACGAGGCGACGGCCACGGCGGAATAGGCCGTCGCCGGCATGCCCACGAGGTACTCGAACGTCGCGCCGGTGACGAAGTTTCCCTCGGCGCCGTCTCCGATCCAGGCGTGCACGGCGCCCACCTTCGCGCTTCCCGGCGACACCTCTTCGACGACGAGACGCCAACCCGTGAGCCAGGCGGTCTGAGCCGCCGCGAAGAGCTGGAAGGTGACGAAGGGGTCCCCACTGTAGGGATGGACTTGCCGCGAGACGCTCACGAAGAACGAATCAAAGTCGAGCTCGGACAGGCCCTCCTCGGGGGCCTCCACGATCTGTCCCCCCGGGGCATGGAGCGCGATGCGAAGAGCGTCCTCGCGCTGGTGCCACACCTGGAGCCCGAGCACACCGAGCTCTTGCGATCCGCCTCCGGTGTCCACCATCCGCGGCTTGAGATGAAACGCCGCCTCCCACCGAGCCGGACTCGCGCCATCGCCCCGAAGACGGGTGTGGGCGTGGATGGGGTCGACTCCTTCGTTGCCCGCCGAGACGACCACGATCTTGCCCGGCCCCGAGAGCTCATCGATGGTCCTTTCGACGATGGTGGTGCCGTCGTGCCCGCCGAAATGTCCACCGAAGCTGCAGTTGACGACGCAGGGCTGGCCCCGCTTCCCCGCGAGATCGAAGACGTGCGCGATGCCTCGAAGGATATCCGCGCTCTCGAGCGTCGTCTTCACGATGGCGAGATCGGCTTCGGGAGCGACGCCCTTAAGCCTTCGGCCGGGCGAGCCGGCGCCGTTTCCCGCGGCGATCCCCGCCGCGTGCGTACCGTGGCCGACCGGGTCGGTGACGTCGTCGGCCGCCCCGGCATCGATCGCGGACGCATCGAGCTCCCGGTCGGTGAACTGATCGAGATAGTCGACGATGCGGGTCTTTCCATTGCTGCGGAACGCCGGGTGTTTCACGTCGATACCCGTGTCCACGACGCCGACGAGAACCCCCGCTCCGGTCTCTGAGACCGTTCGGGAATTTCCCCGCACGAGTCCGGACGAAACATGAGCGCGATCGCAATGAAGCTTGAGACGCGTGCTGGCCTCGACGTAGCGGACGTCTTTCATTCGGGCGAGAGCCGCGAGCTTTCCCCGTGGCACTCGGGCCACGATCGTGTTTTCCGTGCCAGCGATCCCCGAACACCCACCACCCCAGGCGTCGATCTTTGGCGAGACTTTTCGCCGAGCGGTGCAGTCGACGATGACCGATACGAGCTCCTCACGCGCGAGCAAGCCGACGGACCTCGTGGTGTGCAGCAGGGTGTCGAGCTTTTTCAGGTGACTCGCGCGCGAAGGACGGACGCTCTTCCTGCGCTTTGCGGCCATGGCTCAGTCGAGGACGTCGTTCCGGTAGGCGTAGAGGGCGGGGGAGCCGCCCGTGTGCACGAAGAGGACGTTCTCACGAGACTCGAACAGATTCTTCCCGATGAGGTCGATCAACCCCGCCATCGCCTTTCCCGTATAGACGGGATCGAGCAGGATCGCCTCCAACCGCGCCAGCATCCTGACCGCTTCGCCCATCGCGGGCGTTGGCCTCGAGTAGCCCGGCCCCACGTAATCGCCGAAGCACAGGACCGCTTCGCGCGGGATCTCGCCGTGAATCCCGATTCGACGAGCCGTCTCTTGCGCCAGCGAATACACGAGCTCTTCTTGGGGCTCCTTCGGTCGGCTCACGTTGATGCCGATGACGCGGATGCCGCTCGACAATCCATGGAAACCGGTCACCAGCCCGGCGTGGGTTCCCGAGCTTCCGCTCGCGGTGACGACGCGATCGATCCGAAGGCCCATGTCGAACGCCTGGGCGACGATCTCCTGCGCGCAGGCCGCGTAGCCCGTGGCCCCGATGGGGTTGGACGCGCCGACGGGAATCACGTAGGGCGCCTTGCCCTCCGCCTTCAGCTGCCCGGCGACGAGCTCGAGCTCCTTCATCATGTTGGATCCTCCGGGGACCACCTTGATGCTCGAGGCGCCCAGGAGCTGATAGAGAAAGTTGTTCCCGCTGGCCTGCGGATCGTAGGTGCCCGGCACGCGCTCCTCGAGAACGAGATGGCACCGCAGACCTTCTTTCACCGCAGCGGCCAGAGTGAGGCGGCAATGGTTCGACTGAATGGCCCCGCCGGTCACCAGGCTGTCGGCCCCCTTCTCGATGGCATCGGCAACGATGAACTCGAGCTTTCGGGTCTTGTTACCCCCCGCGGCGAGCCCGAGGAGATCGTCGCGCTTGACGTAGACGGCGGGCCCGCCGAGCTCGGCGGACAATCGCTCGAGCTTTTCGATCGGAGTCCAGCCCTGGGTGTAACGACGCCGGGGAAAGCGCGAAAGATTCATGCGATTCTCCTAAACGCGAAGAAGCGGATTATAGCCGGCTATCGGCGAAGCTTCACCACGAGGTCGACCGTAGCCCAATCGCCGGGGCCGTCGGGAATGACGACCTCGATGACGTCGCCGCGCCGGGTCCCGTTCTCGATCGATTCCACCTCGAAGGGCATCCGCGCGCGGAGCTCGTAGCTCGTCCGACGACGCCCCTCGAGGCGAGCGATGTAGGTACCGTCGACGAACCGCTCCTCGAGGATCCGCAGGCGTCGAGAACGATCGCCCAGCTGAAGCGGCGCGTGGATCGGCTCGATCTCGATGCCGGGCCGAAAGGTGACTTCGTGCGTCCTCACGCCGGTCCCTGGCTCCGGGCTCCAGGTGACGGGGCCGTCGGGAAGCGAAAGCTCCACGACGAGCGGTCCGATGGTCCCTTCGAGCCTCAGCTCGATGCGATCCTCGGAGTCGTCGCGAATTCGCTGCCATTCGAAATCGAAGAGGCCCTGCGCGTGCCGCAGGTTCTCGACCTTGAATCGATCCCAGCCGGGAGGGGGCTTCGGCGCCAGTATTCCCGGCTCGTAGCCGACGAGGCCCCGCAACAACGGCGACACGAGCCCCGAGGTGGAAAAGAGCTGGTGGGGCACGGCGGCGTCGACAGGAGCGAGCCGATCCCCTGACAGGAGCTCGGGCACGAACCCCCGGGCGCCAAGAAACGTCAACTCCTTCGTGCCCTCGAGATAGAGCCATCCCGCGTGCGGGCGGTCGTTCGCGTAGAGCGCGAGCGCGGCCATCCCCGTGAGAAACGGCCAGACCGCCCCGTTGTTGTAGCTCTTGTGATCGTAGAGCGCGCTCTCGCGTGACAACATGCGCACACCCCAGTCGGAGCCGAGCCGGCTCGATGCCAGAGCATCCAGCGTGGCCTCGCTCGATAGGAGTCCGCGCCAGAGTCCGAAAGCGGGCCACGCCGTGGTCTCCTCCTGCCGGGTGCCGTCTTCGAGGAGAGCAAAAGGGATTCCGTCGTCACCTCGGAAACGCCGGGCGAGGGCTTCAGGTACGTTCGCGGGCCCGCTCTCGCCGAGCTCTTGGGCAAGCTCCCGCATGGCGTGAACCGCCTCGGTCCAAACGGCCGCGAGGTAGACATCGGTCAAGACTTCGTTGGAGCGGAGGCTCCCGGTCTCGACGGCCCCGAGACCCGCAAGGCTGTTGTCCATGAGGCCGTCGCCATCCTCGTCGGTCGAGAGGCAATAAGCGAAAGCTTTGCTCAGGGATGGCCAGAAATCGCGGGCGAGCTCGCGATCGCCGCTCAGGCGCACGTAATCCCTGACGGCGACGATGTAGAGAGGCGTCGTGTCCGCATGGTAATACCCGTACGGGTACTGCTCGAACCACGGGATGTAAACGGCGCCCTGAGACAGCTCGTGCATCATCTTGCCGTCGTCACGCTGGCGTTCGTGGAGAAAGCGCAGGGCGCGCTCGACGGTCTCGAAGTCCCCGTAGGCTCCGATCGCCCACAGGTTGATGAACGCGTCGCCCCCGAAGAACCAGCCGAAACCCGGCCGCTCCGACCGGCCCGAAGGACCGAGCCCGGCGACGAGCCCGCAACCGAGCTGCGGGTTGCAGACGAACCCCTTGTCGAGCGCGACCTTTCCCCACTCGAGCGCCCGATCGAGCCCGTCGTCCGGTGTGTCGATCCGAGTCCGCTCCTCCCGAAGCTCGCGATAGTGCGCCTCGGTCGCCCGAGCCAGCGCCTCGCGCTCCCCGAGGAGGCGCCGGTAAGTCGCGCGCGCTTCCTCGAGACCGTTGACGCTCGCCGCGATCGCGATCGGAACCGTCGGCTCCCGCACCTCGATCCGCAAGTCCGTGGGCGCGTCGGGCAGGTTGTGCGCCGGCTGGGTGGGTGGACGGGAGGCGAGAGGCGAGCCGACGATCGCGGCGTGACGGTGAGTGCTCTCGGTGATGACGTAGGCGCTCAGCTCTTCGTCCCAGTAACTGTACTGGCCGCCGAGCGCCGCCGGCCACATGAGCTTCAGATCGGTGTGGAAACGGGCGCGCAGCCCGACGGCATCGGACGCATCGACCTCGACCAGCACCAGGCCGCCGGTCTCATCGACGGGAACGAACCAGGTCACGTCGGACGTGAACGAGGCGTGCGAGTAACGTACCGTCGACGATTCCGGACGGATCTCGACGCCACTCGCCAGACCGGCGGCGGGAATCGGCTCGCCGTAATCGGCGAGCTCGAACAGGAGCTCGAAGCCGTGGAAGACCTTGAGGGGGTAGACCCAGGCCTCGAAGCTTCCGTCTTCCCGGCCGAGAAATGCCGCGCGTCGTCCCGACGCTTCCATGTACTCCGAGGGACGTGCCGGCCCGGAAAGCATGAGGGACTCGGCGAGCAAGAGGGATAGGAGAGCCATCATCGAGCACCGCCCTCGAGGTCGATGAAGACGCGGGCCAGGATGCTGTTCCAGATGTAGTTCGACGGCGAGCCGAGCGTGACCTCGTCGGGGCTGTAGGACTCCCAGAACCGATGGCTCCGTCGGAGCTGGGTCGCGGCCGCCCGCACCATGCGATCCCCGAGCTCTCGGGCTTCTTCGTGGTAACCGTAGTCGAGAAGGCCTCGAAAGACGAGGTAGCTCCACTCGAGCCAGACGGCGCCGTTCCACTGGCAGCATCGGGTAACGAGCGGCTCGTAACCCGGGTCGTCGGCGGCAAGCGTCGGAATGCCGAACCGCCTCCAGAAGCGGCTCGGATCCTTCAGGGCTCGCACGAGCCTCGCAGCACGGTCTTCGGGAGCAATGCCCGCCCACATCGGCAGAAACCCGATGATCTCCATGCGCCTCAGGTCGAGACCTTCTTCGGTCACGAATGCGTTCGACGCGCGGTCGACGTTGTAGTAGAAGCCGCTCGCATCATCCCACATCGTTTCGTCGACGCGTTTCGCCAGGCGCGAGGCACGCTCGTCCCAATCGCTTTCTCGACCGAGCTCCCGCGCCATGGCGTCGAGGGCTCTCATCTCTTTCACGACCATCGCGTTCAAGTCCAGCGCCTCGATTCGCGACGGCGCGCGCGGGTCGTCCTTCCCCAGAAGGTCCCAGATGGGAACGAGCGAGTCGCGCACCGACTCGAGGACGGCGTGACCGCCCCACTCCAGAAGGCCATCCCCGTCCGCGTCGCGATGGTCGAGAAGGAACTCTAAGAAGCGGCTTCCCGACTCGAACGCTTCCACGAGAAACCGTTCGTCGCGAGCGATCTGGTACACCTCCCAGTTGATCCAGGAGTAGAAGGGAGCGGAAGTCGTCTTCTGACCGTCGACGGGAAACGTCCTCACGACGTACGGGCCCACCCGGTAGGGGATGTAGCCGTCCGCCTCCTGCGCCTCCATGAAAACGCGTTGGGAATCCATCGCGCTTTGCGGATCCAGATGGGCGTAGGCGAGCATCGAGAGGCTCTCGTGGAATACCTGGCCGTCGTGGCCCCAGCTCCAGGTGGGCTCGCGGGAGAAGACGTAGTAGTTGAACCGGGTTCGGCCCTCGGGAGGCAGCATCGACTGGCGCGCG
>DASPGQ010000509.1 GCA_035620555.1 Vicinamibacteria bacterium | reverse complement strand
TACCGCGGCCATCCTCGGAATGCTCGCCGACGAGAAGAAGCTCGAGTGGGACCGTCCGGTGAGGGAGTACCTGCCTGATTTCCGGCTCTACGACGATGCGGCAACCGACGGGATGACCCCGCGGGATCTCGTCACTCACCGCTCGGGCCTTCCCCGCCACGACCTCCTCTGGTACGCCTCGGAGTTTCCCCGAAAGGAGCTCTACCAGAGACTCCGGTACCTCGAGCCGAGCAAGCCCTTCCGCAGCCTCTGGCAGTACCAGAATCTGATGTTCATGACCGCCGGATACCTCGAAGAGAGCATCGTCGGGAAGAGCTGGGAGCAGATCGTGCGGGAGAGGATTCTGGACCCCCTGGGCATGGCGCGCTCCAACTTCTCGGTGACGTCGATGCAGACGAGCGACGACTTCTCATATCCGTACGGATCGAGAAAGGACCAGGTCGTGCGCGTCCCCTTCCGCAACATCGATGAGGTCGGACCGGCGGGGTCGATCAACTCCTCGGTCGAGGAGATGATCCGCTACGTCCGGTTTCACCTCGACGGAGGGAAATACGGCGAGAAGCAGATCCTCTCGCCGGAAAACTCCCGGGCCATGCAGACGGCGCAGGTGGCCATGCCTCCGAGCCCGATCGCGCCCGACAACCCGGAGCAGGGGCCGACGAGCTACGGTCTCGGCCTCATCGTCACCAACTACCGTGGCCACAAGATGATCCTCCACGGCGGCGGCATCGACGGGTTCATCTCGCAGATGGCCTGGCTTCCGGACGACAAGCTGGGTGTGGTCGTCCTCACCAACTACTCCGGCTTCAACCCGGTTCCCAACCTGGTGGTCCAGCACGCCTTCGATCGACTCCTCGGCCTCGAGCCCGTCGATTGGACGTCCCGCGCTCGTGAATTGAAAGCCAAAGGCGACAAGCTCCGAGCCGAGGCCCGCGCGAAAGACGAGGCGGAACGAAAAAGCGGAACATCCCTCTCCCATCCTCTCTCCGACTTCGAAGGCTCTTTCGAGCACTCCGGGTATGGAACGTTCGTGGTGAAGAAGTCCGGCGAGGGGCTCGAGGGCTCGGTGGCCGGCATCACGTTCCCCCTGGAGCAATACCACTACGACGTCTTTCGCGTCCCCTACGACCTGGAAGCGCCCCTCGATCAAATCGGCGGACGGAAAGCGCAGTTCTTCTACGACAAGTCGGGTGCCATCGATCGGGTCGGCCTCCCCCTCGAAGAGGCGGTTCCCGATATCGTCTTCACGCGAGTAAAGCAGGACGCGGGGAATTAAGTTTCAGCTTCGTTCTCCGAGATCCTCTCGCCCGGCGGGCGGGATGGGCGAGGTCTATCGGGCGCGCGACACGAAGCTGAAGCGTGACGTCGCCGTCAAAGTCATTGCCGAGGCGTTTGCCGCGGACGCCGAGAGGATGAAGCGCTTCGAGCGCGGAGGCGCAGGTGCTCGCGTCGCTGAACCATCCGAACCTCGCCGCGATCTACGGCCTCGAAGGGAACGCACTCGTCCTGGAGCTCGTGGAAGGCCGGCGGGGGGTTCCCTCAAAAAAGCTTAGTCGCAGACGTCCCTGTGGTCGAGCGAGCTCTTCAGGAGTCGAGCCCGGACTCTTTCAGAGACTGCGCCGTCGAAATCCGTTCGAGGCAAGCGTCGAGCTCCTCCGCCGAATCCATCGCTTCGACTCGCGCGACGACGTGCTTCGGAACGCGACGAAACTTCGCACTCAGAACTCTCAGAACGGCCTCCCGCTTCCCCTGGATCCGGCCGGCCGCGATTCCCTCTTGGCGCCCCTCATCACGCCCCTCATCACGCCCCTCCTCACGACCCTTCTTACGCCCCTTCTCCTCGAGCCTCTCCGCCCAGGTCATCTCCACGTCCTGCACGTCTCGATACTCCTTTCTCGAAACCAATCGCCGATACCTCTCTTTTTGCTCTGCCGTCAGCTGGAAGTATGTCTCTACCAGGTCCACAAGAAGTAACTGTCGTGCCTCGTCCAGTCGGCTCCTCGCGATCCGCCGCAGGAGCGAAGCCCTCAACGCTTCCGGAGCACTGCTCGAGGCTCGATCCATAAGGGCGGCGAGCGCCGCACCCGCGGGACCGCCTTTCTCACGATACTCCTCCATGCTTAGCCGCGCCAAGCGGATGCTATCGTAGCGGAAGCGGAGGACCTCACGACCGTAGAGCTCCACCCGGTACTCCTCCGTGGCGATTCCTGCTCCGCCGCCCCGAAGATATACGGCGATCGGAAAGATCGGGAGCCGGTACCGAGATGACAACAGGCAATGGTACTGGTACATGCGGGCGGGTACGTCACGCTTTCTCCATCGGCTCTGGACTTCGATGTGGATCAGTAGGATCTCGGGACGGCCCCGCTTCGCACGGAGTTTCGCAACGACGTCGGCCTCCCGGCGGCTTCCTTCGGCTGCCTCCGTGAAGACCTCCTTGTCCAGAAACTCGACAGTCCGGAAGTCGAGACGCTTCGCGACCTCTGGAAAAAACAGCTCGAGGAACTCTTGGAGAAAGGAATAGAGAAAATCCTTGAACCTCTGGTCGTGACCCATCGATTCCTCCTCCTCGTCTAAGGACGAGAAATTGGTGGGTCAACCTCCCCGAGGGCCGTGCTTTTTCGGGCTCCGCCTACGGCCGATGGGTGATAGGGAGGACTACGGGCCAGAACGCTGCGACGCGGTTGGGCTCGTCTTGTTCGCTCGGTCGGGCTTTTGGGCTCGAGATGGTCCAAGATGCGTCGGATTACGGCGGGGTCGATGATGAAAGCGAGGAGGTTCATTTTTTTCCCCGCATCGCGCTGGTTGAGCGCGTAGACGCGCTCGCGGCTGACGGCGTCGGGTCGTGACATCGTCGGTTTCCGGCGTGCGGGGAATTCTGTGCCGGGTTTCCCGATGGGCAAGGTGGCGATAGACTGTGCCGCACCAAGTGGAGGCTAGGCATGCGAACTCTC
>DASPGQ010000508.1 GCA_035620555.1 Vicinamibacteria bacterium | reverse complement strand
CGACCCACCCGGCGGACGTCCTCGTCGGCATCGAGTCTTTCGAGAAGACGCTCGTCAAACATCACCTGCACGGGTTTCATGTTGGTATTTTATGTGGAGAAAGGTGTGGAGTGCAAGCCATGATCTGTCACCTCGGAAGTTAAGTGAATCGTGGCCGCTCCCGTCACTCAAGTTGCCTTTACCGTACCTCTGTACGAGCGCTGGGCTTGCGACTTTCGGTGTGCGTTGCTAACCTCGCATCGGTTTCGAAAGGGGGACCGCATGAAGCATCGAGCGCTGACCATCGCCGGCGCGACATTCCTCGCGCTGACGACAACGGGCATCTCGCCCTCCGCCCAGTACGCCGTGTCGAAACTGGACTCCAGTCACCAGCCCCTGGCGGCCGATTTCAACCGGGCAAGCGGTGCCGGCCGGCTGGTCGTCGTCCTGTCACCGACCTGAGGTACTTGCCAGGCGGGCGCCCGTGCGGTGCAGAGAGTTTTGAGCAGAATCGAGGACCAATCACTGCAAATCTTCGTCGTTTGGCTTCCCGCCATAATGACAGATAGCTACGAAGAGGCGCTGAAGTCGAGAAGTCTGATCCCGGATATCCGTGCCCGACACTTCTGGGACGAGTCGCGAGCGCTCGGCAACGCCCTCGCGCCTATTCTCGAAACGCAGATGTCGATGGCCTGGGACGTCTACCTCGCCTATGACGGCGAGGCACGTTGGGACGGAACTCCACCGTCACCCTCCAACTGGCTCCACCAGAAGCGTGGCGAGGACCCGGAGCGCTATCTGGAAGAAGCGACGCTCGAGCAAATGCTGAGGAACCTATCGAAATAGAGCTCACACCGTATCCAATCCGGATCGACACAACCCCTCCCTCGGCCAATCCCGCGGGCTAGAATTCGCGCCCGACGACAGGCGGGATACAATTTCGTCCAATTGTGATCGCTGTCGAGGACGCATGGGGTGCCGTGCTACCGATCAAACGACATGGAGGTTTCATGAATCGAGCTCTGTTCCTTCTCGTTCCCGTGCTCATCGCCGTGGCGGGGTCTGTCGCCGCCCAGGAAGACGTCACCGTCAGCGCGCTTCAGAATCTGACCTGGCGGAATATCGGTCCGGCGAACATGATGGGCCGCGTCGCCGACGTCGAGGGCGTGCCCGGCATGCCGGAGGTCGTCTACTTCGGCTCCGCATCCGGAGGTGTGTTCAAGACGACGAACGCGGGAGTTACGTGGAAGCCGATCTTCGACGAGATCGAGTTCCTTTCGATTGGAGACATCGCCCTCGAGCCCGGAAATCACGACGTCGTCTACGTGGGCACGGGAGAAGGCAATCCCCGGAACAGCGTCTCTTTCGGAAACGGGGTCTACAAGACGACCGACGGAGGGAAGTCATGGAAGCACCTCGGTCTCTCCGACACCGAGCGAATCACGCGCATCGTCATCGATCCGAAGAATCCCGCGAACGTCTACGTGGGCGCGCTCGGGCACATCTTCGGGCCCAACGAAGAGCGCGGTGTCTTCGTCAGCCGCGACGCCGGTGAAAACTGGGAGAAGACGCTCTATCTCGACGAGCGTCACGGGGTGGCCGATCTCGATATCGATGCGTCGAACGGAAACGTGCTCTTCGCGGCCCTGTGGTCATTCGATCGCAAGCCGTGGACGCACACGAGCGGAAGCAAAGAGGGCGGTGTCTTCAAGTCCGTCGACGCAGGCCGCACATGGAAAAAGATCGAAAAGGGTCTCCCCACGCTTCTCGGACGCATCGGGGTCAAGGTGGCTCAGAGCAATCCCTCGACCGTCTACGTGATCGCGGAGTCACACGAAGGAAGTCTCTACCGGTCGGACGATCAGGGCGAGACGTTCACGAAAGTCTACGACGACCCCGACATCGTCAACCGGGGTCTCTACTACACCGATTTGCGCGTTGATCCGACGGACGAGAACCGCCTCTACGCGGTCTCCTCGACGCTTCGGCTTTCCATCGACGGCGGGAAGACGTTCGAGCAGATCTCGCCCACGACCCACGTCGACTATCACGCACTCTGGATCGATCCCACGAATCCCAATCGCATCTGGCAGGGACAGGACGGCGGGGTCGCCGTTTCTCACGACCGCGGGGAGACGTGGGAGTATGAGAACCACGTCGTGCTCGCGCAGTTTTATCAAATCTACGTCGACAACCGCGAGCCATTCTATTACCTCGGCGGAGGTCTCCAGGACAACGGCACCTGGAGCGGCCCGAGCCGCACCCGCGAGCCATTCGGGATCCTGAACGAGGATTGGCGCATGGTGAGCTTCGGCGACGGTTTCCACATCGTCTCACACCCCGACGATCCCGATGTGTTCTTGTCGGAGTATCAAGGCGGCGGCCTCTACCGGACCGACATGAAGACCCGCGACCAGATCGCGTCGAGCCCGCAGCCACGCCGAGGCGACGGCGGCCCGGTGGGCGACCTCGAATATCGCTTCAACTGGAACGCGCCGATCGTCGCATCGCCCTTCGACCCGCGCAGGGTGTACTTCGGCGGCAACGTCGTGTTTCGCACGGATGACTTCGGCTTCGGATGGCAGCCCATAAGCCCCGACTTGACGACGAGCGACTCGGAAAAGCTCCAGTCCGCGGGCGGCCCCGTGTTCATCGAGAACACCACCGCCGAATATCACGCAACGGTAATCAGCGTCGCCGAATCGCCCGTGGAAGCAGGAATCCTGTGGGCAGGCACGGATGACGGTAATCTGCAACTGACCAGGGACGGTGGCGCGAGCTGGGTGAACGTCGTCAGCAACGTCCCCGATCTCGGGCCGTTCTCGCCGGTGTCGCATGTGGAGCCCTCGCGTACGTCGCCGGGCACCGCCTATGCCGCTTTCGACCGGCACATGTTCGACGACTTCGCACCTTACATCTTCAAGACCTCGGATTTCGGCAGTACGTGGAATCGGATGACGTCGGGGCTTCCTCCAAGAGCCTACGTTCACGTCGTGCGAGAGGACCCGAAGAACGCCAGCGTTCTCTACGCCGGAACCGAGATCGGCCTATTCGTCTCGCTAAACGGGGGAGGCTCGTGGGGCCGGTTTCCGCTCGACAAGCTCCCGGCGGTGTCGGTGCACGACATCCTCCTGCACCCGCGAGACAACGACCTGATTCTGGGAACCCATGGCCGCGGTCTCTACGTTCTCGACGACGCTGGCCCTATCCAGGCTTTGTCGCGAGACGTCCTGGGCGAGCCCGCGCATCTGTTCGATGTCCGCCCTGCGCTCCGTTTCACGATGAAGCCGACCCGCTACGGCATCGGCGACGAGCCGTTCCGTGGCCCGAACCCGCCGTACGGTGCGCTCATCACTTACCGACTGGCGGAGGAACTGGACGACGACGACACGGTCAAAGTCGCAATCCTGGATGCGAACGGCACCGTCTTGCGAGAGCTGAAAGACCCTCCGAAAGACGCCGGTATCCATCGCGCCTACTGGGATCTGGCTGCCGAAGAGCCTCGTCCTCGTACCGACGAAGGAAACCCCGGTGGATTTTTCGCATTCGGTCCTCGCGGGCCGCAGGTTCCGCCGGGCGTCTACCGGGCGCGCCTGACTGCGGGAACGACCGTCGTTGAAAAGCCGATCGAAGTTCGTCTCGATCCGACGGTCTCGATCGATTCCGGCGTGCTCCAACGACAGTACGAGCTCACCACCGAGCTTCGCGATCTGCGCTCCTCGGTCAATGACGTTCTCCGTGGTCTCGACAGCCTGAAAGCGCAGATCGAGGAGCGAAAAAAGACGTACGAGATGCAGAAAACCGAGATTCCCGAAGCGGTCGAAACCGCGATCAGTAGCGCCGTCGAAAAGCTGGACGGAGTGTTCGATCGTCTCGCCCGGCCTTCGGGGAAGCCGTTTTGGAGCGAGGGGCCGCGTCTTTCCGAGCGGCTCGGGGCTATGTTCGGCGACCTGAACGGTGTCCTCACCCCGCCAACTCCCGCCCAGCTCGCCTATCTTGACGATCTCCGCAGTGAGTACCGGACCGAAATGGCGGAGGTGAATCGTTTTCTCGCCGAGACGGCAGCGCCTCTGAGCGAGGCGCTCGTTGCGAACGGAGCTCCAGGGCTCATGGTCCCTCCGACGGTCGAGATGATCCAGTGAGGCCAACGCGGGAGGCCGCGATCGATTTGACGTAAGCTCGGCTCGACGATTCCAGTGGGCTCCTCGACGGCGGCTCCCCGTGAGGTCACTCGCTCGCGACGAACCGCCCAGCGGTAACGAGGGCTGGCGTCATCGATCGGCCGGCCATTTCATGCCCAGATTCTCCATCACGAAGGCCCACCGGTCGGCCTGCTCCTCGATCACCATGCTCGTCGGCTTTCCCGCTCCATGACCCGCCTGGGTCTGGATGCGGATGAGCAGGGGGCGGGGCTCGTCGCCGTGGATCTCCTGAAGCCGGGCGGCGTACTTGAAGGAGTGCCCGGGAACGACCCGGTCGTCGTGGTCGGCGGTGGTGACCAGAGTTGCGGGGAAATAGGCCGACGGCCTCAAGTTGTGATACGGGGAATAGGCCAGGAGCGCGGGAAACTGATCGGGATTCTCCGAGGAGCCGTAATCGGAAACCCAGGCCCAGCCGATGGTGAACTTCTGGAAGCGCAGCATGTCCATGACGCCGACCGCCGGTAGAGCGGCGCCGAAGAGCGCGGGGCGCTGATTCAGGACGGCACCGACGAGGAGGCCCCCGTTGGATCCACCACCGATGGCGAGCTTTTCCGGCTTCGTGTACTCCTGGTCGACGAGGAACTCGGCGGCGGCAATGAAGTCATCGAAGACGTTCTGCTTGTTGTCGAAGGTACCCCCTTGGTGCCAGTCCTCGCCATACTCGCCCCCGCCCCTCAGATTCGCCTGGGCGTAAACGCCGCCCATCTCCAGCCAGACGAGATTGCTGATGGAGAAGCTCGGCGTCAGGCTGATGTTGAAGCCTCCGTAGCCGTAGAGGTACGTCGGATTCTCGCCGTTCAATTCCAGCCCCCGCTTGTAGGTCAGGAACATCGGAATGCGCGTGCCGTCCTTGGAGCGGTAGAAGACCTGTTTGGTCTCGAACCCGCCCCCATCGAACGCGATTTCCGGAGAGCGAAACACGCTCGTCTCCCCGGTCTGGAAATCGTAACGATAAATGGTGTCGGGATACAGGAACGACTCGAAGGCGTAGAACATCTCCTCGTCTTCACGCTCACCGGTCACCGAGCTGACGGAGCCGAGCGTCGGAAGCTCGATGGCTTTGGCAAAGCGACCATCCATCTCGTGTATGGCCATCCGACTCGCGGCATCGTGCAGGTAGAGTGCCACGAACCGGTTGTTGATGATCTCGACGTTCTCCAGGAGATCCTCCGATTCGACGATGAGCTCTTCCCAGTGTGCTCGATCGGGCTTCGTCGTATCGATGGCCACGACACGGTACCGCGGCGCATCGAGGTTGGTGCAAAAATAGAGCACGCTTCCATCGTTTCCCAGGAACTCGTAGCTGGCATCGAAATCATCGAGCAAGCGAACGACCTGGGCGTCGAGCTTCGGCTCCCGTGGGTCGCCGAGATCCATCGTATAGACGCGGTTACGCTCGTCGGTTCCATGCGATACGTTGAAGATGGCGTAGTTCCCGGCGTCGGATACCGTCACGTTGAAACCCCACTCGGGCTGGTCGGGCCGCTCGTAAACAAGCCGATCCTCGGACTGATCCGTACCCAATCGATGATAGTAGACCTTTTGATTACGATTGACGCCTCCCTGCGATTCGTTCTCCTTGGGTTCGGGGAAACGGCTATAGAAGAACCCCCGGCCGTCGTGGGTCCAGGAAGCCCCGGAGAACTTGATGAAGCGCAGGTGGTCGGGCTCGTCCTGCCCCGAGTCCACGGCGCGCACGCGGAACTCCTGCCAATCCGAGCCCGCCGTGGCGACGCCGTAGGCGAGCCACCTCCCATCTTCACTGAGCGCCAGCATCGACAGGGCCACGGTGCCCTCGTCCGACAGCCGGTTCGGGTCGAGTAGAACCTCCGGCTCGGCTTCGAGCGACGCCTGCTTGTACAACACCGACTGATTCTGCAGGCCGTCGTTCTTGAAGAAGAAGTAGCGGCCGCCTTTCTTGAAGGGCGCGCCGTAGCGCGGGTAGTTCCAGAGCTCCGTCAGGCGCTTTTTCAGAGGCTCCCTCTGCGGGAGCGACTCGAGGTACGCGAAGGTGATTTTGTTCTGGGCTTCGACCCACGCTTTCGTTTCGTCGGCGTGGTCGTCCTCGAGCCAACGGTAAGGATCTTCGACTTTCGTGCCGTGGTAGTCGTCGACCTGCTCTACCTTTCGCGTCTTGGGGTAGTCGAACTTATGGGTGGCGAATGTCAT
>DASPGQ010000507.1 GCA_035620555.1 Vicinamibacteria bacterium | reverse complement strand
CTTCTGGCTCATTGCCTACTACGCGCATCGTTTCTACAAGGAGAAGTACGAGGAACTCTCCAAGCTTCACCGGCAGACGCTCGAAGCCTTCGCCTTCTGTATCGACGCCATGGAGCTTCATACCGATTTCAAGCACCACACACATACGCATATTCAGCGGACGCAGGTTCTCACACTCGGTCTGGCCAGAGCCCTGAACGTGGACGACAAGACCTACGAGGGGCTTCGCTATGCCTCCGTCCTGCACGATGTGGGAAAGATCTCCATCCCCTCGTATATTCTCCACAAACCGACCAGACTGACCGAGCGCGAGTTCCAGAAGATGAGCACTCACCCTGCGGTCGGCGCCGAGATCCTCTCGTCGATCGACTTCCCCTTCCCGGTGGTGGAGATCGTCAAGCACCACCACGAGAACTGGGATGGAAGCGGCTACCCCGATGGGCTGGAGCGCGAAGCGATTCCCCTGGGCTCGAGAATTCTCGCGGTAGCGGACTGCTACGAAGCGCTCACCGCGCGTCGGGTCTACCGTCGCTCGCTCGACTCGGAGCAGGCGCTGAGCATCATGAAACGCGAGTCTCACAAGTTCGACCCTCGCGTGTTCGCGAAGTTTCAAGAGGTTCTACCCGCTCTCAGGCGCGAGCTCGACTCCATCGAGGTCGTGCCTCTCACCGATCCCAAAGAGCACACCGATCGACGCCGAGACCGCGACGTAGTGGGCTCACCCAAGTCGGCGACCCTGTCGAGCTCGATCTCCGAGCCCCAACAAGAGATTTTCACCCTCTTCGAGATCCTGCAGAACATCGGGACCTCGCTGTCCCGCAACGACACATTGACGATCCTCGGCTCCAAGCTCGAGAAGATCGTTCCCTTCACGACGCTCGTCATCTATCTCGCGGACGACTCCAATGGCGAGCTGCGGCCGGCCCACATCGCCGGCGAGAACAAGGAGGCCTTCGCCGGACTCTCCATCGAGGTGGGAACACGACTCGCCGGCTGGGTCGCGGCCAATAACCGCTTCCTCTACAACGTTCATCCCGGCCCCGATACGATGGCGCTTCCCCCCGAGATCAAGAGCCTCTACGGAAACTCCTTTCTCGCTCCGCTCGTCCACGAGGAGCGGCCCCTGGGGACGATCGCGCTCTATATGGCCGGCGATCAGCGCTATAGCGACGATCACATACGGTTGATGGAGATCGTCTCGAACCGGGCATCGATTGCTCTTTTCAACGCCATCCGCTTCGAGGAGACCCAGGAAGACGCCTTCACCGATCGGCTGACCGGCCTTCCCAACTCGCGCTTCCTCTATATCTTCTTCGAACAGACCCTGTCGGAGGCCAAGCGATACGGAGAGCCGCTAACCGTCATCGAGATGGACCTCGACGACTTCAAAGGTATCAACGACCGCTACGGGCACCACACCGGCGACCGCTTTCTCAAGGAAGTCGGGCGCGTCCTCAAGGAGCACATGCGAGATGCCGATGTGCTCGTTCGTTACGCGGGTGACGAGTTCATTGCCGTGCTCCCCAAGACGTCCTACGAGCAGGCACGACAGTTCTCTTACCGGCTCCAGGACGCGGTGGAGGCGACGGAGCTCGACGTGGGAGTGGGTGCTCATCTGAAGGTCGGAATCTCCCTCGGTCTCGCTTCCTATCCGGCTGCCGGCCAGAACCTCGAGTCATTGCTCATGGCTGCCGACAAGAACATGTACGAGGACAAATCACGTCGGCGAGGGAGGAAGCGAGGAGACGGCGAAAGCTATCAACCGAGCCTATTCGGCAAAGAGGAGCTCCAGGGGCAGCACCCGAGCTGACGGAGTCGTCCCGACTTCCCTATGCGCCGAGTCGTTCTGACGCGGGTCGCCACGGCGCTGCCCTTGTTGCTCGCCACGAGCCTCGTTTCCTTCGTCCTTCTTCACCTCGCACCGGGAACCTTCGTCGACGGGCTCCGGTTCGCTCCGGGGATTCCCGCGAGAGTCGTCGACGAGCTGACGAATCGCTACGGCCTCGATGAGACCTGGTACCGGCAGTACGGCTCCTGGCTCGCCGGAGTTGCTCGCGGGGAGCTCGGCGTGTCGCTCGGTTATCAACGACCCGTCCGCGAGCTGCTGAGCGAGAGCGTTCCCCGCACCCTCGTGCTTGCGTCCGTGGCTCACGTTGTGAGCCTGTGCGTCGCCTTTCCGTTGGGCCTCTTCGCCGCCTCCCGCCGGAACGGGCCGTGGGATCGGGGGCTTTGTGCGGCGGCCGTCAGCCTCGCATCGGTACACCCCGTAGTCGTTGGTCTCGTGGGGATGATGGTTGCCGCCTCGACGGGCCTCGTCCCCGTGGGAGGCGGCTCGACCGCGCTAATCCGGTCAGGTACGATCGAGAGGGCGCTCGACCTGGCGAGCTATCTCTTCCTCCCGGCGGCGATCCTGTCCCTCGTGATGCTGCCCGCCTTGCTCCTCCAGGCCCGGGGAGCCTTCGTCGATGCCTTGCCCGCCGCCTTCGTTCGCGCGGCGCGAGCACGCGGCATCGAAGAGGCCAGGCTCTTGTCGCGTCAGGTTGCGCCCGCCGCGATGGTGCCCCTGCTGAGCTACTGGGGGAGCTCGCTCGGGAGGCTCCTGAGCGCCTGTTTCCTCGTCGAGGTCGTCACCGGATGGCCGGGTATGGGGAGGCTCGCCCTGAAGGCCCTCGGCGATCGAGACCCTTTTCTCCTGCTCGGCTCACTCTTCGCGGCCGCGGTCCTGCTGATCGTCGGGAATCTCTTCTCGGATCTGCTGCTCGCCAGGGCCGATCCCCGTTTGCGTTTGGAGGAGGCGAGCCGTTGAGAGGTGGAGCCGGAATTCTGATCGGGCTCACGGTCTTGGCAACGGTCGGTCCGTTCCTGGTCTCCCACTCGCCCGTTGCTCAGGACCGGAATACCATCTATTCGCCGCCCTCGTTGGGCGAACACCCTTTCGGCACCGATGGACTCGGGCGCGACGTGCTCTCGAGAAGCATTCACGCGGCGCGCTACAGCTGGGCGACCGCCTGGACGGGCGTCCTCCTCACGCTTTTCTTGGGAACGTTGGCGGGTGCGGTGTCCGGCCTCGTCGGCGGCAACGTCGATCGCGCCGTCATGAGAGGCACGGAGCTGTTCATGGCGTTTCCCGCGCTCTACTTGTTCCTCGCTCTCAGGAACCTTTTTCCCGACGAGCTGACTCCCGTCGAGTCGGGGGTCATCGTGGTGGCGTCGCTCGCAACCGTCGGTTGGTGCTCGGTCGCTCGCTTCGTCCGCGGCCAGGTTCTCGAAATAAGAGAGCGCGACTACGTGACCGCGGCCGTCGCATTCGGCGCCCCGCGGCGTCAGGTGATCCGGATCCACGTCCTGAGGGCGCTCAGCCCCGTGCTCCTGCTCCAGGCGGGACTACTGTTTCCCTATTTCGTGCTCGGTGAAGTCACGCTGTCGTTTCTCGGTCTCGGTCTTCAGGAGCCGTACCCCAGCTGGGGAAACATGCTGGCCTCGTCGGTGGGAAGCCTCTTCGTCCTCCGTGAGTATTGGTGGTGTTGGCTCGCCCCGGCAACTTTCTTGACCGTGGCCAGCCTCGGTGCGAATCTCGGGTTCGAGGGGATCCGGGAGAGGATCAAACGAGCGTGAGTCCTCGTTCGACGAGGTGGTAGTCGATGACCGACCCTCCCGCCCTCGAGATCGCCTCACTCACCTTCGACCGCAGCTCCTCCGGGGCCGCAACGATCATGCATCCCCCGCCTCCAGCCCCACAAACTTTGACTCCCGTACTGCCGGCTTCATGGGCCGTGTGAATGATCTTTTCGAGCTCGGGGCTCGAGACGGCGGGCGCCATGCGACGACGGCATTCCCAGTCCTTTCCGATCAGCCCGGCGACACCGTCGAGATCGCCACGAACGAGGGCGTCGCGGACGGCAACGGCGGTTTTACCGCTCTCGGCGACGGCGCTCCGGGTTTCCTGGTCACCATCGAGAAAACGCCTCACGACTTCCCAGTTCGTGGCTCCCGACCGGTGAGGCTGGTGGGAGTACGCTAGGGAAAAGCGCCTTTCGAACGCATTTCGGTCGAGCTCGAGGGGCTCCCGCCGGTGGCGCAGCTTCTCCCACCACAGACACATCGCGCCTCCGTACACCGGTGGGTAGTGATCCTGGGCGCCGGTCATTGTACCGAGAACCTCGACCTCGACGTCCCTCACGATGGAAACCAGGTCAGAGGCGCGGTAGCGGAAACCGGCGACGGCGTTCAGCGCGCCGGCGATCGAAATCCCGAGTGACGACGACGCCCCCAGCCCCGCTTGTGGTGGCGCCTGGGAGTGAATGCTGACGGTGAGGGGCGAGGCGGGCTTGAAAAAGCCGAGAAGACGCCCACAGATTTCTGCGCCCGGGACCTCGACGAGATCCTCGAAGGTGCCGGAAGCCAGCTCCCGGCCGGAATCGCGCTCGCGAACGTGGAACCGACTGTCCTCCGATTCGGTGATGACGGCTTCGGTGTAGAGATCGATCGCGAGGTTTACCGTGGCCGCCTGTTCGATCAGCAGGTAGAGCGGCCAGAGATCAAGAGTACCGCCCGAGAGGTCGATGCGGCATGGCGCCCGGGCCCGAACCGTCATGGCTCAAAAGACGAAGCCGACGTAGAACGCAAAGCTCGTCTCGGCGTCGGATTGGAACGCTCGCTGAAGTTGCAGCTCGAGATCGAGTCGACCCAGCTCGACCCCGCCCAGCAGCTGGAAACCCAGGTCGCTATCCCACTCGAAGTCGCTCTGGATCTGAGAGAACTGGCTCAAGAGCCCGATGCCCCCTCCGCCGTAAGGGCGGACGTCGAGCGCCGAGGCCTTCATCTTCACGTTCACGAGCCCATTCAGCGGTACGAACGTGGCGGTGCCCCCCCCGACGACATCCTGACGGTACACCGAGGTTTGCGCCTCGAAACCGACGAAGATCGTCTCACCGAGATTGACGGGATAGTCGCTTCCAAACCCGACGCGCCATCGTCCCTCGAACCCGATGTCTCGAGGATGAAAGATGGCGCCGAAGCGTAGGAAAGCATCTCCTGCGCTCGCTGGCCGGGAGACGGAAGCAATCAGAGCCGCCGCGCCCACCAGCAGGAAGGCGGGTCGTATGTTCATGTAGCGTCGAATTATAGCGTAAGCCCGATGTTATCCTTGTAACCCCATGGACGAGTTGATTGCGTCGGTCCGCAGGAGGCTCTCGGCGAGATCCCCCAAGAGACTCGAGAGCAGACTGCGGCCCGCCGCAGTGCTCGTTCCCATCATCGTCTCTCCCGAGGGCTGTCGACTCCTGTTCACCCGTCGCGCCAGCAACCTTCGTCGGCAACCCGGTGAGATTGCCTTTCCCGGCGGAGCCGTCGATCCCGGCGACGCGACACCTCTCGAGACCGCCCTTCGGGAGAGTCGAGAGGAGATCGGTCTGGCGCCGCACGATGTGACCCTCCTCGGCGAGATGGACGAGCGGGACACCGTGACCGGATTCTGCATCACCCCGTTCGTGGGCGCGGTGGAAGGGCCCTATCGGTTTCGTCCGAACCATGAGGTCGACGTACTCTTCGAGGTCCCGATCGAAGCGCTCCGGTCGCCAGCGGCCCTGCGGGTGGAGCAGCGAAAGCTCGGTGACGGCCGGCGGCGCGAGATCTACCACTACCGGTACGGCGCCCACGACATCTGGGGCATCACCGGGCGGCTCGTCGCGGATTTCCTGACGCTGGTCGATTGAATTCTCCCGCGGCCCGCCGCCGCGCTCAACGCGATGGCTTGAGGCAGTCCTCGGGAGGTCTTTGCACGAATCCCAGAAACACCGGATGACGCAAACGACCGTCGTTGGTGAGCTCCGAGTACTCGACACGAACGACCAATCGGGGCTCGAGCCACTGGATCTCTCCCGGCCCCTCGGCATCGACGGCGGGACGATCGGTCTTGATCAATTCTAGCTCCGTTCCCAGCTGCGACAGAGTTTCTTGATCGAGCCCGCTTCCCACGTTTCCGAGCCAGACGAGCGCCCCGTCATCGTGGCTCGCAAGGACCAGCGATTTGACCCGTCCGCCGACTCGGTCTCGCACGAGTCCCACGAGAACGCCATCCGTCGTTCGCCGTACTTTTAGCTTGAGCCATTCCCTTGTCCGCTCCCCCGGCAGATAGCGGCTCGCCAAGCGTTTGGCGACCACCCCCTCGAGGCGTTTGTCGATGGCCTGTTGATAGAGCGCCCGGCCCTGACCCACGACATAGGTATTTTCGACGAGAGGCGAGGGGGGGTCGGCAAGGAGCTCCGACAGGAGATTCTTCCTCTCGATGAGGGGCAGGTCGAAGAGCGCGCGAGCGTTACGATAGAGAAGATCGAAGGCGATATATACCACGGGGTGCGTTCTCGACTTGATCAAGGCGTCCTCGCGACGCGCGGTCTGCTCCCGAACGAGGACGCGCTGGAAGCTCGGTCTGCCGTCCTCGTCGAGGACGACGATCTCGCCGTCGAGGATGCCAGAACCGGGGAGCTTCGCGATCCCGGCGACGATCTCCGGATAGCGATTCGAGCTGTCGCTCAGCTTGCGGCCCTGGAGCCGCGCGACTCCGGGTCCGAAAAAGGCGAGGGCACGAATCCCGTCCCACTTGATCTCGAAGAGATGCTCGGCGGAATCGAACGGGGCGCTCGTGCCGGCGAGCATTGGGGCAATCTTCTCGTCAAGCCAGTCGCCCTTCCCCAAACCGGACCGCACCTATTCGTTGACGGCCTTCGCCTTTTCCTCCCCCGCCGATTCTGCGGTGCGGCTCGCCTGGAGACTCGACTTGAGCGCCTCCATGAGGTTGATGACCTTCCCCGTCTCGACCTCGGGCGGCTCGACGATCTCCTTTCCTTCCGCTTTGGCTTTGATGATATCGAGAAGCGCCTTTCGATAGTTGTCTTCGAAGGCTTTGGGATCGAACGGCTTGGTAATGGCGTCGATGAGCTGCGTCGCGAGCTGGAGCTCCGCCGGGTTGACCTCCGGCGAGGATTCGAGCTCCTCGATTCCCGAGAGTGCTCTGACCTCGTCGGCATAATAGAGCGCCGACATCACGAATGACTTCTCCCGCGGACGAACGGAAACGACCTGCTCCTTTCCATTCATCACCACGCGCGCCAATCCGATGCGATTCATCTCCTCGGTCGCTCTCAGGATGGTGGCAAAGCTCTCGAGGGCTACCGGACCGTCGGGAACGACGTAATGGGAGCCGTGGTAATAGAGCGGATCGATCTCGTTTCGATCCACGAACTGCACGATGTTGATCGATTTCGTCGACTCGAGCCGTACTTTCGTGAAGTCCTCCTCGTCGATGATGACGTATTGCTCTTTCGCGTACTCGTAGCCCTTGACGATCTCGTCGCTCGCGACACTGCGCTCGCAGACGGGACATCGCTTGTCGTATTTGATTCGGCTGTTGCACGCTTTGTGAATCTGGTTGAACGACAAGGCTTGGGAACGGGCCGCCGGATACATCCGGACGGGAATGTTCACGAGCGAAAGCTTGAGAAAGCCCTTCCAGGTCGGTCTCACGGTATTCTCGGCCTCCGACCGATACTAGGGTTCCCGCGCGCGGGAGTCAAATGGGTAGGCGTCCAGGAGGGCTAAAGCAAATAATGCACGAACTCTACGGCGAGTTAGTGCAATTATGGCGTTCATCCATCTAGCCATTTAGTATCTGTCAGTTATAGGGTTTCGATGGCACGTTGACGAGTCGCTGGGATAGCGGTAGACTAGAGGCTAGTGCAAACAGTGCAGCCTCCTCTGGCCGTTGGAACGGAAGAGTCTTCCCACTGTCCAGGAGAAGTGGTTTGCTGCCAGTGGGTTACACTTCCTGCCCGAGCTGGCACACGACTTGCTCTATGGCAGGCAAATGCGAGCACTCTGGAGAAAACCTCGTGGGCTGCGCCCCCGGGCTCCCTACGCCAACCTCATCGCGTTCATGCGCGATCGCCTGGCCAAGGATCCGGGCGATCAGAGGCTTCGGCAGTCCCTCGCGACTCATCTAGGGATGGCGGGCCGTTACGACGAGGCCGTAGCCGAAGTGGAAAAGCTTCTCGAGAGCGGCTCTTCGGATTTCGAGACGAAGAGATTGCTGGTGGGGCTCAAGTTTCATCGACTGCTTCGAGGCCTCGCCGGACGCTGAGCCCCCGCCCTGGTGCTCGATCATGAGCCAACGGGGGGCTCGGGTGCTCGAGAGCGTGCTCGTGGTCGACTCTTCGGCGGCGGAGCGGCGTCTCATCGCGTCCTGGCTTTCGGCACGAGGCCTCGAGGTCTCGACCGCTTCTCGGCTCGGCAGCACTCCCCTGAGGCGTTATGGGCTCGCGGTCGTGGGCATCGAGCTGCTCGAGAGCCACTGGGCGAGCGAGCTCGCTCGCCTCAAGCGTGAAGCGCCCCAAACCGAGATTCTCTTGACCACTCCGGCGGGAGAGGGGTCGGTCGAGACCGCGGTCCAGGCGATTCGCGCCGGGGCCTATGATTATCTCGTCAAGCCCCTCGATCCGAATCGCCTTCCTCTCCTGGCGATGAAGGCCCTCGAGCGACGACGCCTCTCCGAAGAGAATCGGTCGTTGCGAGAACGTCTGTCCCTCAAGGACGAGTACGGGAGCGTGATTGGAAAGAGCCGGGCGATTACCGAGATCTACGACATCGTGGACCAGGTCGCCGGCACCTCGGCAACGATCCTTCTGACCGGCGAGAGCGGGACGGGAAAAGAGCTCGTCGCCAAGGCGATCCACGCACGAAGCCCGAGACGGGACCGGCCATTCCTGTCGATCAACTGCGGCGCCCTCCCCGAAGGGCTTCTCGAAAGCGAGCTGTTCGGATTCGAACGGGGGGCCTTTACCGGCGCCGTGGAGGCCAAGCCCGGCAAGATCGAGCTCGCCGATTCGGGAACGCTGTTTCTCGACGAGGTCGGCGAGATGAGCCCGAAGACGCAGGTCGACTTCCTCCGAGTTCTCCAGGAGCTCGAGTTTCGACGGCTCGGGGGGGAGAAGCTCGTACGCGTGGATGTGCGCATCATCGCCGCCACGAACAAGGATCTCAAAGCCGAAGTCAAGGAAGGCCGATTCCGCCAGGACCTGTACTATCGGCTCGCGGTCGTCCCCATTCATATGCCTTCGCTCCGGGAGCGGAAGGAGGACATCCCGCTTCTCGTCGACGGGTTTCTCGAGGAGTTCGCCCGGGCGAATCGAAGGGCGCCGAAACGGGTCTCGGCTCGCGCGATGGCGCAGCTGGTTCAGTATCCCTGGCCGGGGAACATTCGCGAGCTCCGAAACGTGATCGAGCGGCTAACGGTGACGGTGAACGTCGCCATAGTGAGGCCGGAACATCTGCCGGTCGAGATTGCCTCGGGAGCGATGAACGCCACCGACGGCATCATGATTCGACTCGGGACACCGCTCGACAAAGTGGAGGAGATCGTCATCCGGCGAACGCTGGAGGAGCTGACGTCACACCGGCAGAAAGCGGCGCGCATTCTCGGAATCAGCCCCAGAGCGTTACACTACAAGATCGCGCGTTATGGTGTTTCTCGCAAGAGGAGCGTGACGTCCAAGTGATTGGCCGCCCCAGGTTTGGTATGATCGCCAAAGGGAAGAGCCGCGTTGACGTCCACCATAGTGAGTTGACCCACCCGAACGGAGACACTGCATGTCGACCGAGACCCTCGTAGGTGAGAGCAAGTCCGCCGTCAGGCCAGCAATCGTGAACGATTTTTCCATTCAGGTAGCGACGGTGAACGGCTCGGGAAGCCAGTCTTCCAACAACGTGCTGATGCGATCGATCTTTCAAATGGGTGTCCCGGTCAGTGGGAAGAACCTGTTCCCCTCGAACATTCAAGGGCTGCCTACCTGGTTCACCATCCGGGCGAGCAAGTCGAGCTACGTGGCGCGCAAGCGCGAGGTCGATCTACTCGTGGCGATGAACCCTCAAACGGCACGCGAGGACGTTGCCTCCCTGGGACCGGGAGCCGCGGTCGTCTACGAGGAGACCCTCGGCCTGGAAAAGACTCGATCGGATCTGGTCTTCTACCCGGTCCCGTTCTCCGATCTCGCCAAGGAAGTGATCGACGAGGTCCGACTGCGAAAGCTTCTCGCCAACATGATCTACGTAGGCGTGGTGGGGCATCTTCTTTCGATCGACAAGGACGAGATCCATGCGGCGGTCGAAAAACAGTTCAAGAGCAAAGCGAAGGCGGTGGAGCTGAACGTGAAAGCGGTCGAGATCGGCTTCGCCTACGCGGAGAAACATCTCACCAAGTCCGATCCTTTGAGGGTCGAGCGGATGGACGCGACCGGAGGCAAGATCCTCATCGACGGCAATGCCGCCGGCGCCCTGGGATCGATGTTCGCGGGGGTTACCGTCGTGACCTGGTACCCGATCACTCCGTCATCCAGCCTGGTGGAACAATTGATCGACTACCTCAAGGCCTATCGAATCGACGAGAAGACCGGCAAGGCGACCTTCGCCGTCGTCCAGGCGGAGGACGAGCTCGCCGCCATCGGTATGGTGCTGGGGGCGGCCTGGGCGGGTGCCCGGTCCATGACCTCGACGAGTGGCCCGGGAATCTCTCTGATGGCGGAGTTCGTCGGGCTCGGTTACTACGCTGAGATCCCGGCGGTGATCTGGGACATCCAGAGAGTGGGTCCCTCCACGGGCCTTCCCACGCGAACGGCTCAGGGCGACGTTCTGAGCACCTACCTGCTGTCTCACGGGGACACGAAACACATCCTCCTCTTTCCTTCCTCGGCAGAGGAATGTTTCGAGTTCGGCGGCACGGCCTTCGATCTCGCCGAGAGGTTCCAGACGCCGATCTTCGTCATGTCCGACCTCGACCTGGGGATGAACATCTGGATGTCGGATCCGTTCTCCTATCCCGACAAACCGCTGGATCGGGGGAAGATTCTCGACGCCGCGGCTCTGGAAAAAGCCAAGAAATTCGCACGCTATCGGGACATCGACGGAGACGGCATACCTTATCGGACGCTTCCCGGGACCCGGCACCCGCTCGCCGCCTATTTCACTCGGGGAAGCGGGCACACGGCTGACGCCGAGTACAGTGAGCGGCCCGACGTCTATCAGGAGAACCTGGACCGCCTCGCGAGGAAATTCGAGACCGCGAGACGCTACGTGCCGGGGCCGGTGACCGACGAGGCCGATGGAAACGAGGTGGGCATCATTGCCTTCGGGACCAGCCACTGGGCCGTGCTCGAGAGCCGAGACCAGCTCAGGGCAGAGCACGACGTTTCCACGAGCTACCTGCGCATTCGGGCCCTGCCGTTCAATGACGAGCTCGCTGGCTTCGTCGAGCGCCACGAGAGGATCTACGTCGTGGAGCAGAATCGCGACGCCCAGATGCTTCAGCTCGTGCGGATGGAGCTCGCCGAGAATGCGGCGCTCGTCGCCAGGCTGCGAAGCGTGCTCCATTACGACGGTCTGCCCATCGACGCGCGTTCGGTGACGGATGAGATACTCAGACAAGAGAGGTCCAAGGGCTAGGGAGAAGCACGATGGCAACGACAGTCGACGAAGCGCCAGCATCCAGGAAAACCAATCGAATCGGCCTGACTCAGACCGATTACAAGGGTAAACCCTCGACTCTCTGCAAGGGTTGTGGCCACGATTCCATCAGCAGCCAGCTGGTGAAGGCTTTCTTCGAGTACGGAATCGAGCCTCATCGGGTGGCCAAGCTATCGGGCATCGGATGCTCGTCGAAGACCCCGGCCTACTTCTTGAACCGGAGCCACGGCTTCAACGCCGTGCACGGCAGAATGCCATCCATCGCTACCGGCTGCGTGCTCGCCAACCGCGAATTGATTGCCGTTGGTGTCTCGGGCGACGGTGACACGGCCTCGATCGGAATCGGGCAGTTCGTCCACCTTCTGCGGCGCAACCTTCCCGTGGTCTACATCGTGGAGAACAACGGCGTCTATGGCCTGACCAAGGGGCAGTTCTCCGCCACCGCCGATCTGGGATCCAAGCTCAAGACCGGCGTGAGCAACGATCTCCCCGCCATCGACCTGTGCGGGCTCGCGGTCGAGCTAGGCGCCACCTACGTGGCGCGGTCGTTCGCCGGGGATCCGAAACAGGTGGTCGCCCTCATTCAGGGAGCCTTTGGCCACAGTGGAACGGCCGTTCTCGATATCATCAGCCCGTGCGTCACGTTCAACAACCACGCAGGATCCACCAAGAGCTACACCTGGGGCAAGGACAACGAAGAGCTGATTCACGAAGTGGATTTCATTCCTCATTTCGAGGACATCGAGGTCGAGTACGGCGAGGGTGAGGCCCTGAGCGTCGAGCTCCACGATGGCTCCCACATCGTACTGAAGAAGCTCGAGCGAGATTACGACCCAAGGAACCGCCGACGCGCCATGGAGTTACTCGCCGAGGCGCACGAAAAGCAGCAGTTTCTCACCGGGCTGGTCTACGTCGACCCCAAGGAGAAGACGTTCCTGGATCTGCTGAATCTGGTGGACGAGCCCCTGGCGACCCTTTCGGTCGAGCGGGTGCGCCCCCCCCGGTCCGCGCTCGAAGAGATCATGGAGACGCTCGCCTAGAAGGGCGCTGAATCTCGATGTCGAGAGTCACCGAACAGGACGTTCTCTCGAAGCTCGAGGCGCTACGCGATCCCGATCTCGGGCGAGACATCGTGTCCCTCGGCTCGGTCAAGAACGTCCGCATCTGCTCGCCCATCGTTAGCTGCGATATCGAGCTGTCGAATCCCGCGAGTCAAGCGCGGGACCGACTCCGGAAGGAGGCGGAGGCCGCACTGCTCTCGATTCCCGGTATCGAGGAGGCCAACGTGAGGATGACCTGGTCGGTCTCCGCGCCTCCCGAGGCAGCGGGTCGCGTGCTGCCCTCGGGACAGCAGGCTCCGGCGCCTCAGCGGCCCGAGGGGGTAAAGAATCTCATTGCCATCGCCTCGGGGAAGGGTGGAGTCGGCAAGTCGACGGTGGCGGCGAATCTCGCCGTCGCCCTCCACGAAGCGGGAGCCTCGGTTGGCCTGTGCGACGCCGACGTCTACGGTCCTTCGCAGGGTACCATGTTCGGCATCACCCAGCACCCCCAGGCCAATGAGAATAAGCAGCTCGTCCCCATCGAATCGAACGGCATTCGCGTGATGTCCATGGGTCTCCTCACCACCAAGGAGACCCCCGTCATCTGGCGAGGACCGATGGCAACGCGCCTCGTGCAGCAGTTCTTGTCGGGCGTCGCCTGGGGCGAGCTCGACTACCTGCTCGTGGACCTGCCGCCGGGCACCGGTGACGTTCAGCTCACGCTGACCCAGAGCGTACCCCTGACCGGGGCAGTCATCGTGACGACTCCCCAGGACGTCGCGAGGAACATCGCGGAAAAGGGGCTTCGGATGTTTCAACCGGTCCAGGTTGCCGTGCTCGGAATCATCGAGAACATGAGCTACTTTCTGTGCGCCCATTGCGGAGAGCGCACCTACATTTTTCGCGAGGGCGGCGGAATGAGGATTGCCGAGGAGCTGGGGATACCCTTTCTCGGAGGGATTCCGATCGACCCGGAGGTCGTCATCTCTGGAGACGAGGGAAAGCCGATCGTCGTGCGTAACCCGGCGGCACCGGCCGCCGCGGCCTACCGGGAGATCGCCGCTCGCGTGGCGGCGGCGGTCGCCAAAGCCAATTACGAGGGTGCGCAGGCCGATCGCCCCAAGGAGATAGCCGCCGACGAGAAATCGTTACGCATCCGCTGGAGCGACGGATCGGAATCGAGCTTTCCTTTCCAGTTCCTCAGGAATCACTGCCCTTGTGCGGTCTGCGTGGACGAGTGGACCGGTGAGCGGAAGAGCCTCATCTTGTTGCTTCCGTCGAACTTTCGTCCGATGGCCATGGAGCCGGTGGGCAACTACGCCGTGCAGATCAGCTGGTCGGACGGGCACAACACCGGAATCTACAGCTTCCGCTATTTGCGCGAGCTCGAGGCGGAGTCGAGCCAGCCGAAGCCGAGCTAATTGGCGCCGGAGCGGGAGCCCGGCCGGGACACGTCGAGGACCCCTTCGACCGAGCGGATCGAGCGGGTGATCTTTTCCAGCTCCTTCAGATTGCCGATCGCGACGGTCACGTCGATGGACCCCTTTTGATCCTCGAACGTCTTGGCCTCGATGTTGCGAATGTCGGTGTTCATGTCGGCGATGATCGAAGTGATGTCGGCGAGGATGCCTTTACGATCCTCCACGTTGACCGACAAAGTGATGTCGTACTTCGCGTCCTTCTCGCCCTCCCAGGAGACGGCCACCCGCCGTTCGGGATCTACCATCAAATTGAGCAGGTTGGGGCAGCTGGCGGAATGCACCGACACCCCCTTGCCCCGGGTAACGTAGCCGGTGATGCTTTCGCCGGGTATGGGTGTACAGCACTTCGCCCGGTAGACCATCAGGTCGTCCATACCGTCGACTTTGATTTTGTCCTGGGATCCCCGAAGGACTCTCCGAACGGCCCGGGCAAGCGATGTCCCCGTGCCCGCTTTCTCGCGGAGCTTCTCTTCGGGGACGAGCTTCGAGAGAATCTTCCGAGGGGAGAGCTTGCCGTACCCGACCGCGGCATAAAGATCGTCGGCCTTCGAGAGTCCGTACTCCTTCAAAACCGTGGGAAACCCGTCGGTTTCCAGAATAGCCCTCAGATTGAAAGCGAATCGCTCCGATTCCTTGTCGAGAAGCTTCCGGCCGATCTCGATGCTTCTCATCTTGTCGGCGGCGTTCAGAAAGGTTCGGATCTTGCTACGGGCCCGGGCGGTGGCGACGAACGAGAGCCAATCACGGCTCGGCCGGTGGCCCCGAGCCGTCAGGATCTCCACGATGTCCCCGTTCTTGAGCTTGTATCGCAGGGGGACCATCAATCCGTTGACGCGCGCTCCCACGCATTGGTGTCCGATATCGGTATGGATCGAGTAGGCAAAGTCCACCGGGGTCGCGCCCCGGGGAAAGGATTTCACCTCTCCCTTCGGCGTGAAGCAGAAAACGTCCTCGGGATACAGGTCGATCCTGAGGTTGTTCAAGAACTCGTGCGGGTCCGCGATCTCGCGCTGAGAATCGATGATCTGCCGGAGCCAGGAAAAGTTCTTGACGTCATCCTCCTCGAGAGGCCTTCCTTCCTTGTATTTCCAGTGGGCGGCGATCCCCTGCTCCGCCACCCGGTGCATTTCCTCCGTCCGGATCTGGACTTCGAAGGGAACCCCCGATTCGGTGATGACGCTCGTGTGGAGCGACCGGTATCCGTTGGGACGCGGCATGGCGATGAAGTCCTTGATTCGGCCGGGAACGGGTCTCCAGGTATTGTGAATGATGCCGAGTGTGCCATAGCAGTTCTTGACGCTGTCGGTGATGACGCGGAGCGCGACGAAGTCGTAGACCTGGTCGAGCTCGATCCGCTGGCGTTTCATCTTCTCGTGGATGCTGTAGATGCTCTTGGTGCGCCCGGTGATCTCCGCGGGAATGCCATTCTCGACAAGCGCCTTCTCGAGTCTCGACTTCATCGCCGCAATGAAGTCTTCCGCCCATTTCCGCTTCGCCTCGATTCTCGCCGCGAGCACTCCATAGGCCTTGGGCTCGGTGTGCTTCAGGCAAAGCTCTTCGAGCTCGGACTTCATCCGACCGATTCCCAGCCTACCGGCGAGCGGAGCGTAGATCTCGAGTGTCTCGCGGGCGATTCGAGCGCGCTGCTCGTCGGAGAGATGCTGCAGCGTACGCATGTTGTGGAGCCGATCGGCGAGCTTGATCAATATGATGCGGATGTCATCGACCATCGCCAACAACATCTTGCGAAAGTTCTCCGCCTGGTGCTCCTCCGCGGACGAGAACTTCAACTTGCTGATCTTGGTGAGACCGTCGATGATATGGGCCACCTCCGCGCCGAAGAGCTCTTCGACGGCTTCGATGGTGGTGAGAGTGTCCTCGACGACGTCGTGCAGGAGCCCGCCCACGACGCAGACGATGTCGAGCTGCATCCCCGCCAGGATGTTGGCGACTTCGAGGGGATGGACGAGGTAAGGCTCACCCGACTTGCGAAGCTGTCCCCGGTGCTCCCGAGCGGAGAAAACGTAGGCTCTCCGCAGCAGCTCGAGGTCACCGTCCGGCAGGTAGGCGCGGACCTTGTCAAGAATGTTCTCGAAGCGGATCATGTTGAATCAGCTACCCTTGGGCGTCCGAGTTGACTGGCCCTCCCTCCCATAATATACTTCGCTCCCCATACGGCTGAATCCAATAAGGGGGTTCAAGGAATGCAAACCCACCACCTGAAATCGCTCGGCATCGTGGTCCTAGCTCTTGCCACCCTGGGTGGGTGCGCGAGCCTTCAGCAGAAATGGAACATGCTGAAGTCCCGAAGGGCGTTCAAACAGGCGAACCAGCACTACGCCAACAAGGAGTACGTGAACGCCATCGATTTCTACAACACGACGCTCGAGCTCGATCCCAACCCCGATCCGAGGGTTCTGGTCACGTCCATCTTCTACCGCGGCAGCAGCCACCATCTCATCTACCGTCCGACGCGGATGGACGATGCCGAGAACGACGCCCATCTGGACGCGGCGATCGAGGACTACGAGAAGGCGCTGGAGCTTGCCGGTGTCCATGCAGCGGAGTTCGAGATGCTCGCGCCCTATCAGAAGTACTCGATGGAGCAGCTCGCCGCGATCTATCGGGACGTCCTCGACGACTTCGGTAACGCAGAGCATTACTTCAAGTCGCTGATCGAGCTCGACTCCGCCACTCCCGAGCGCTACTACGCGCTCGCGGATGTCTACGAGCGCTTCCACGATCCCGAGGAATTGCCCCTACTGGAACAAGCTATCGAGGCTTACAAGAAGCCGGTGGAGATGAAGCCTGAAGATCCCCTGCCTTATCGCCAGGTTGCCAACCTCCTCAACAAGTACGGGCGTTTCGACGAGACCATGGACTGGCTCGCCAAGGCCCGCGACGTCAGGACCCAGGACCCCGAAGGCTACTACCTCATCGCCGTCCACTATTGGGACAAGGTCTACCGCGACCCCGATCTCACTGCGGCGGACAAGCGCGAGTACATCCAGCTGGGCCTGGACGAGCTCGATCAGGCCCTGGGGATCAACGGCGAGTACATCGATGCGTTGATCTACAAGAACCTGTTGCTCCGGGAGCAAGCCAAGATCGATCCGGCCCGCAGGGCGGAGCTCGAACAGCTGGCCAACGAGCTGCGAGACCGAGCCCTCGCGCTGCGCGAGCAGGAGCAGGAAGCCAAGAAGGCCGCCGAGGCTGAGGCCGCCGAAGCTCCGAAGACCTCGAGCCACTAAAAAAATGGGCGGGGGAGATGCCCCCGCCCATTTTCAGTATCGAGTGAAGCCTAGCGGCTTCCTCCTGCGTATCCTGGCTGCGGCGGGACGATTCCGACTCGCTCGACACCGTTACCCCTGGCCACGTCGAGCACTTCGACGACCTCGCCGTAGCTCAACTGGGGCGCGGCTTGCAAGAAGATCGTCTTGTCGGATCGGGTTTCGAAGATATCGCGGATACGAAGCGGAAGCTCTTCCCAATTGATGGGCTGCTTGTTGATGGTGACCTGCCGATCGATGTCGATGTTCAGAACGAGTTGATTCGGGTCGGGCTCGACGTTCTGCACGTTCTCCGCCGACTCGGGCAGCTCGACATCCAGGCCCTTCTGCGTGAGCGGCGTGACCACCATGAAGATGATGAGCAGCACCAACATGACGTCGATGATGGGGGTCACGTTGATATCGGACGTAGCGCCCTTCCCCTTGGGCATTGCCATTCCCATTTTCGTGCTCCTTTCGAAACCCGGAACTCAGCTTTGGACCTTCTGCTCCGTGATCAGGCCAATCTCGTCGGCTCCGCCGTCCCGGCAGAGATCCATGACCCGCAGGACGTCACCGTACTGCAACCCCTCGTCCGCTTTGAGAAAGAGTATACGCTCCGACTTGCCCTCGAATTCCTCAGAGAGCTTTGTGGGGAGCTCGGACTCCGCGATCGGAACCATGTTGACGTAGACGGTGTTGTCCAGCCTGACGGCCACGGTGACGGCGCTTTCGTTGTCCGGGTGATCGGTGGGGTATTCGGCCTGCGGAAGCTTGACGTCCACGCCCTTCTGGAGCAGGGGGGTGATCACCATGAAGATGATCAGCAATACCAGCATGACGTCCGCGAGCGGTGCCACGTTGATCTCGGAGTTGACTTCTTTCTGACCGAGTCCGGTCATGCCCATCGTCGTATCTCCTTAACTTGGAACTCGGTCGCCTAGGCGACGGTTTTCTTCGCCATGTAGTCGATGAGCTCCGAAGCGCTATTGTCCATTTCGACGGTGAAGCCCTCGACCCGGGTGGTGAGATAGTTGAACGCCCACACCGCCGGGATCGCCACGAACAGACCGAAAGCCGTCGCTACGAGCGCTTCGGCGATACCCGCGGAGACCGCGCCGATACCACCGGAGCCGGTGAGCGCCATGCCGCGAAACGCGTTGATGATGCCCGCAACCGTGCCGAACAGTCCGACGAACACGGCGGTGGCTCCGACAGTGGCGAGCCCGGCGAGGCCGCGCCTGAGGTCGGTCAAGTTGAGTGCCGTCGCTCGTTCGATGGCGCGGTGGGCAGCCTCCATCATGTCGTCACGCGTGCCGCCACCTGTCTCCTTCTGATACTCGTACTCCTGCAGTCCGGCCAGGAGAACCTTGGCGAGGTGGCTGTTCTTGACGTCC
>DASPGQ010000506.1 GCA_035620555.1 Vicinamibacteria bacterium | reverse complement strand
GGGGTGCCGAATTGACACCTCCATACGCGTGTGTTAGCTTTTCGAACGTGGCTGCGGCTGCAGTCATCCCGGTGGCGCTATCGTCTAGGGGACTAGGACGGGTGGTTCTCAGCCATCAAACCGGGGTTCGAATCCCCGTAGCGCTACCACACGCTCGTCGGCGCCTCTGCGAGGCGCCTTTTTTGTTGCCCTATGGATAAGCCCTCATCGAAGAAGGCGCGCGCTTCCATCCTGGTGCATGGCGGCGCCTGGGCGACGCCTGAAGGCGAGCGGGAGGATCACCTGCGGGGTGTGCATCGTGCCTCCATGATCGGCTTCGAAGTGCTGCTGACCGGTGGATCGGCTCTCGACGCGGTACAGCGTGCGGTGGAGTTCATGGAGGCCGACGAAGCCTTCAATGCAGGGAAGGGGTCGGTCCTGAATGCACGGGGTGAAGTCCAGCTCGATGCCGCTATCATGGATGGCACCGGCCTGCGGGCGGGTTCGGTCGCCTGCGTAACCGGGGTCGTTCACGCGGTCGCGCTGGCGAGAGAGATCCTGGAGCATTGCCCCCACGTCATGCTGACCGGCGAGGGGGCCATCGAGTTCGCTCGCTCACGCGGAATTGCGGTCTGCGATCCGCGTGAGCTCGTCATCGACCGGGAGCGGCGACGGTACGAGATTGCCAGGAAAAATTTCAAGTCGGGTGACACCGAGTTTCTCGGGATGAACGAGCCGGCGGACACCGTGGGTGCCGTAGCCTGCGATTCCAAGGGCTGCGTCGCGGCGGCCACGTCGACGGGCGGAGCCTTGCTGAAGCTCCCCGGCCGTGTCGGCGACACGCCGCTCATCGGAGCGGGTCTGTTCGCCGACGACCGCCGAGGGGCGGCGTCTTCGACCGGTTGGGGCGAGGGTATCATTCGCGTCGTTCTTGCCCATCGAGCCGTCGGGGCCATGGCCTCAGGCGTTGGGCCCGCGGAAGCGGCTCAGCAGGCCATCCGGACTTTGGAGTCACGGACCGGGGGACGAGGCGGAATCATCCTCGTCGATCCCAAGGGAGAGCTCGGTTTCGCGTTCAATACGCCGCACATGGCTCACGCCTACTTGCACGCGGGCATGACGCAGCCCGAAGTCGGCATATGAACCTCTCGTATCGAGAGGTATCCCCTCACCCCTCGCTGGGGCGACACATCGAGTGCTATTGGTTCTTGCGCTCGCGCTCGCCGACCACCGCGACGCCCGAGTCCATCCTGCCCGACGGTTGCATGGAGCTCGTTCTCAACTTGAACGCGCCCATCCGGCGACTAATCCGCGACGGGAGGAGCGAGATCCAGCCTCCTCGCATGCTCGTCGGTCAAATGGATCGATGCATCGTGATCCAGCCGACGGGACGCGTCGACCTCGTCGGCGTGCGGTTTCGCCCCGCGGGCGCCCATCCGTTCTTTCGCCTTCCGATGTCCGAGCTCGCGAATCGCTTCGTGCCTGCCGAAAGCGTCTTCCGGATCGAAGAAGGACTCGAAGACTCGCAGTCCACCGAGTCCCGCTCCCGCGCGCTCGATCGCGTTCTCCGGAATGCTGTGGCGGGAAACGAAGGGGACCGCGACCTGGACTCGGTCACGGCCTGGATTCTCGGTGCCGACGGGCGCGTGTCGGTGAGCGAGATCGCTCGTCACATGGGCGTCGGCTCGCGCCAGCTCGAGCGGCGCTTTCGAACGGGAGTCGGTCTCTCCCCGAAGACCTTCACGAGGATCGTACGCTTCCAGAGCATCTTCGGCCGTGCTCCCTCCGACGTGCGAAGGTGGGCCGAGATCGCTCTCGACTGCGGCTACTACGACCAGGCCCACTTCATCAAGGACTTCAAGCGCTTCACCGGCGAAAGCCCGGCCGCCTTCTTCGCTTCCGACAACGCGCTGACCCGTGTCTTCACCCGCGCCGGGCGGAAGTCGCATCCTTACAATACGGCGAGCTGAGACGCGCGCTATGCTCTCCTTCATGAATGGGCTGATCCTTGCATCCGCTCTGGTCGCGGCGACACAGAACGGACCGAGCTCTGGTGTGGAGCCGCTCGCATTTCTCACCGGGAGCTGGCTATACGAATCAGGAGGCGTCGAGATCGAGGAGCAATGGACATCGGTCAAAGGCGGTACCCTGTTCGGTGTCTCCCGTACCGTCGTGGACGGAAAAACCGTCGCCTTCGAGTTTCTTCGCATCGAGACGCGTGGGGAAGGGATCTTCTATGTAGCCCAGCCGAACGGCCGACCGGGAACCGATTTCGAGCTGACGAAGCTCGATGCGAGTACCGCCGTCTTCGAGAACCCGCAGCACGATCACCCCAAGCTCATCCGCTATGAGAAGCATCCGGACGGCACCCTCTGGGCGCGGATCGAGGGAGAGGAAGGGGGCGAGCATCGGGAGCAGGAGTTTCGCTTTCGCCCCGTACCTCACCCTTGACGCCACAGCTGGCGGTTGCTAGGATTCGACTCTCGCCCCGCGCTAGGTGCGCCCTTAGCTCAGCTGGATAGAGCGACAGACTACGAATCTGTAGGTCAGGTGTTCGAATCGCCTAGGGCGCACCACTCTTTGCCGTTTCGATTCCTTTCGCAGATCTGATATTCATCGGCCGGGAGGATCCTGGTGAAAAAGTCTCCGGCTCTATTCCTGACGGCCATTTTGTTCGCGCCGTCGATGGCTTCGCCGAACAAGTATGTCGGCCCGGACGGTAAGCTCCGGATCGCGCTCTCGAAACAGCCGTTTGCACCCAATCGGCAATCAGAGGGACCGGACACCATGGCGGGAGGCGGGCTCGTCGAAAAACTGGAAGCCATGGGTGCCGTAGTGCGGGTGAGCAAGGCCGCGCTGACCGAAGAAGAAGACACCGAGTACGGCGGCTGGAAACGGCTCGGCATGGCTTTGGGCCATTACGGCGAAACGATCGCTCGGAACGAGAGGGACGGTTACTTCTCGGTGGGCCTCTTCGCTAGCTGCCCGTCGCTTCCGGGCATGCTCGCCGGGCTACAGAACTCCGGCCCGCCGCAGGAGCCCCTCAAGGTCGGACTGCTCTGGCTCGACGCTCACCCCGACTACAACACCCCGGAAACGACTCGCAGCGGTTCGCTTGGCGGCATGCCGGTGGCGGTGGCCGCGGGCAAGGCTCTCCACGGCATCCGGCTCGATGCAGGGTTGGATCCACCGATCGCGGAAAAACACATCGTCATGGCCGGGGTGCGCCTGACGGATCCGCTGGAACAGCACATGCTGGACAACTCGTTCATCGAGGTCCTGGGAGTCGAGCCCCTCCGCGACCTGTCGGCCGATCTCTTCGGAGAGCTCGATCGTCTGCATCGCACGACCGACAAGCTCTACGTTCACATCGACATGGACGTGCTCGATCCCAAGGAAGTCGAGTTTCACGGCAATGCGGTGCCGAACGGGGTTTCGAGCGAAGAGCTGGCGCGGCTGTTCGAAGAAATCTTCAAGCGTTACGCCAAAGCCTCGGCCATTGGATTCGCCACCATTCCTTCGCGCGACCCGGACGGGCTGGCGCTCGCCGCAGTCCACCGCATGATCCTCGGAGCGGTCAAAGGTCTCAAGGCGAGAGAGTGACGTCTCCCTTAACCAGGAGAGTTGGGCTACACACGCTGTGGCGCGAGAGTGCTATAGTAATTTGAGCCAAGAAATGAGCCGCAGGATTCAAGCAGTCCTTCTCCTGGCT
>DASPGQ010000505.1 GCA_035620555.1 Vicinamibacteria bacterium | reverse complement strand
AACCCATCACGCCGAAGCCGCCGACGAAGTAAAGGTCGACGAGCTCCATCTGAAAGAACGCGAAATCCTTGAAGTCGACCCAATAGGACGCGTTCTCGTAGCGCGCCAGATAGCGCTCCCGCACCGACTCGAGCGCGTCTTTCGGTGTGCGGACGACCCGCCCCATCAAGGTAACGCGACCGGCACCGAGCGCGTCTTCCACTTCGGATGCCTCGGTCACGAACAGACTCGCCCGGTCGTTCGCCAGAAGGTTCTGGGTGTGCATCGCCATCGTGCTGATGAGAAAGGTCGGTTGGCCGCGTTCGTCGAGGCCATAGGGGGTCAGTGATCCGAAAGGCCAGTCCGGGTGTTTTCTCGAGACGGTCGACAGCGTTCCGATCCGCCCGACGTGAACGAGGGTCCTTGCACGCTCCGCATAGGTGGGCTCGGGAACGTCCGGAGTCACGCTTTCTCGAGACGGCCGCGCATGTTCATACGTCTTTTCTGACAAAGGCAATCTCCTTCGAGGCATTTTAGCGCCTCGGCGGAGCCCTTGGAATGCGGTCGCGAACTTGATTTGTCCGAATCGAGGCGGCGTCTCCAGAGCAAGGGTTGAAGGTCACTCTCGCCGAGTCGGCTGTGCGCGATCTCGAAGAGATCGTTGCTCACTACAAAGAACAGGGTGTTCCAGATCTCGGTGCCGACCTCGTCGCTGTCATTCTCGACCGCATCGAATCATTGAGCGATTACCCGGACAGCGGTCGCGTTGTTCCGAAGTTCGACAACCCCCGTCTCAGAGAGTTGATCCATCCTCCATTCCGCATCGTTTGTCGACGGGACGAGGAACGCATTCGAATCGTCCGTGTTTGGAGAAGCGAGAGAGTGCTAAGACTGCCGCGCGAGACGTAGTCGAACCCTTTCATCCCGACCGCGACGACGAATCGCTGGACGTCGGGTGTGACTTTCGAGTGGCCCGAGCAGCCCGCGCCGTGAGTTAACGCGTTCTATCGTACACTTCGTCTCCTCCACAGGAGCTGCAGACGATGTCGATGGAAAACCTGTTCGACGCGAGCTTCGTTCTGGTCGCGCCGTTCTGGCTGCTAATGATCTTCGCTCCTCACTGGCCGGTGACCCGTCGTATCGTCCAGACGGTGTGGATCGTGGCGCCGGCGGCTCTCCTTTACGCGATCCTGATCCTCCCTCGCTTCGTCGAGGTCTTTCCGCTGGTCCTCATGCCGGAGCACGCGGCGATCCGTGAGCTCCTGGGCTCGCCAGCGGGCACGACGATCGGGTGGATTCATTACCTCGCGTTCGACCTCTTCGTCGGGCGTTGGGTCTATCTCGATTCCCGCGAACGTGGCTTCTCGGCATGGCTCGTGAGCCCGATCCTCTTCCTCGTGTTGATGCTCGGGCCTTTCGGCTTCGTTTTGTACCTGGCTCTACGGTACACGGCGCCGATGATAAGAGCCGAGTCAGCGTGACGAGGACGCGAGCCTGGCTGAATGAGCGGTAAGCTTCCGCGGCACAGGAGGCTGCCTAAGATGGACAAACCCGATGGGAGAAAGGGCCGGCACACGCTTCCGAAGCGCAAAACATCCACTTCACCACGCTCGCGGATCTGATGATCGCGGACTGTCGACGTGCCCTCAGGGCTCTCCTTCTATTCGAGAAGCACGGCGAACGAAGGTGGCTCTCCATCGACGCACGCGAGGTCGCGTCCCCGTAGATCCATGTAGATCGCGCCTTCGGTGGTGCCGACGAACGAACGAAACCCTCTGCCGGGAAGGAGCTCGACGAGCCAGTCAGGGATCCCGTCGGGCCAGTCGGAGCGAAGATTCTCATTCGGGCGACTCGTGTAGCAGAATCGGAGGGCGCTGTTCAGGGAACACTTCGGTGGGATCTCGGCCGGCTGGCCGAAAGCCTGGTAGCTCCGATGGTAGCCGGACTTCACGTAAGGGCTCGGCCGGGCCAGATCCGTGCCCAGGAACTCCGGTGCTTCGTCTGGATATTCGGGGATCCCGATCGGCGTTCCGTCGCCTCGTGTCGCATCGGTGATGTCCCCTGGGAAAAAACCGCAGTTCACCGCGGCGTAGGTCTGCAGGGCGGAGATGACGCTTCGCGTGTCCCCGATAGCTTGCACATCGGGAGCGTAGATTCTTTTATTGTGGACGAGAACGCCGTTCGCAAAGAAGTTGAAATGAGGCTCGACCGTGAGGTCATAGACCGCTCGCCATGCGACGACGGTCTCGACGTCGGTGGTGTCGAGGTTCCCGAATCGGCCCGTGACTTCTTGCCCCATCGCGACATCCTCCGCCTGCGTCCATCCCGCCTCCGTGGCAAGGGGGTGCGTCGCGGTCACCTCGAGCTGCCGCCCGCCCGCGAAGGTGAAGCGCAAGTGATGGAAGGTCCGGCTCTCGTACACCGACACGACCGTGCTGCGAGCGAGTGTGCCATCGGGGGCTTTCGACCAGACAACATCGCCTGCTTCCAACTCCTCGATGGGCCGCGCGCCGGTCGGCGTGTCCACCAACGTGGCTTCCACGATGCACCGCGTGAGATTCACAAATCCGTACAAGAACACCAAGCCAAGTCCCAGCGTGATCCAGATGGCGCGTACGATCATCTCTCCCTGACTTCGGTGCAAGAGTCGTACCGCCTATCGATAGATGCATGGAACGAGACAGGCCAACGATTTACGGGGTGTCCCGCGCCACCGCGGACGGATCCTGGCACGCGGTGTCATTGTGAAGGACCACAATTTGTCACCGGGCGCGAGAGCGGCACACCCCTGACCTCGACCGCCGAGCTAAGAAATCCGTCGACGACCGCAGAGCTTCGATGTCGGGCTCATGCGTCAGGCTGGGTCGGTGGGATCGCTCAGCGTAAGCTGGGTCGAGCTCGTTCG
>DASPGQ010000504.1 GCA_035620555.1 Vicinamibacteria bacterium | reverse complement strand
CTCCGACGAACGCGGCGATCACGAAGGCGACACGAAGCGCGGTGACTGGAATTCCGAAATGCCGTCCCAGACCGGCGCAGACGCCGCCCGCCATCCGACCTTCGAGATCCCGATACCACTCGGAGGCGCTGGTGCGAGGGGAGAGCATACTTCCGCAGTAGCGGCACTTCACCGCGGCTTCCTTGATCTCCTCGGCGCAAAAAGGACAGGTCTTGGTACTCATGGTGTGCCCTCACGAAGACGACAACCCCAGCTCGCAAGGAGAGGAAGCGAGCCGTACGCGAGTGCGATAGCGAGGAGCAGGGAAATCGCGAACGCGGACGTCAGAAAACTCGCGGCCGCGGAAGGCAAATAGTGGTCGAGGGTGCTATGGAGCAGCACCACCTCGGCGACGCTGACGAAGGCAACGAAGGGCAGGCTCAGGACTCCAACGAGGGAGACCCGTCGCACGACGGTGCGTCGGACGGATCTCCGGTGCTCGAGATCGGCTCCGAGCCGCGCCAGAGTCCGCCGGACCAGCCCCTCGGGGACCTCGAATCCTGCTCCCGCCACCGTCTCGAGTAACCGTTCCGGCGTCATGTCGGCTCTCGGCTCAACGCGGCGCGAAGCTTTCGCAATCCGTGATGAAGCCTGCTCTTCACCGTACCTCGCGGAATCTCGCAGGCTTCTGCGATCTCGGCCTCTTCCAAGCCCTCGAAGTACTTCAGCACGATTACCTCACGATGCGTCTCAGGGAGGGTCGAGAGCGCCCGGAGCAGATCGGCGCGCGAAATCCAATCCGCTTCGTGACCTCTCCGGTCGGTTTCGGGCAATTCGTCGTCTCGGCAAAGCTCCGGATTGGCGCTATGAGCGAGCCGGTTGGCACGGTCACGAGCCAGGTTGAGCGCGATGGTGTAGATCCATGGCTTGAACCGTCGATGCGTGTCGTAACGAACGCTCGCTCGAATGGCACGCAGAAACGTTTCTTGGAAGAGCTCTTCGGCATCGGCGGCGTTATGAGAGAAGCGGTACAAGAATCCGAACAAAGGGCGCTGATAGCGCTCGACGAGGTGTTGAGCTGCCTTCTCGTCTCCCGCGAACATCTTTCGGGCGAGCTCTTCGTCCGAGGGTGAGCGCGAGGTTGCACTCAGGAGATCTCCTCCGTCGACCCTTTCTTCGACCGGTACCATTGCTGGAGTCTATCGAGATGTCGACGGAGCCACTGGATACCGCGCTCGAGAAGCGAGGGGTCGCCCCCTTTCTCGCCATCGAGCGAGCGGAGCAATCCGGCGAGGGGGGCCGGTCCGCCCGGTTCGTTAGGAAGCAGGAGCCACATCGTCACGTAGACGATCGGACCGATGAAGCTCACGAAGGTGAATACGATGAACAGGAGCCTCAACAAAGTGACCGAGATGCCGAGCGAATACGACAGTCCGATGGCGACACCGCCTATTTGTCGCCCCGGCCGATTCCGATAGGCTTCGTTCTCGATGGAGGCGTGCAGATGGCTCCTGCAGTGCGGGCAGATCACAGCCGCCACCGGAACCGGCTCGGCGCAAAATGGACAGATATCGCTCATCATTGTTTACTACCTTCGGCCAGCGTGAAAGGTTCAATTTCATGTAAATCTTCGGCGTCGTACCTCGCCAGACGGTACAATGATCTGAAACACTGCTCAGGGAGAGGTTTATGCAGGCGCGCTTGGTTCGGAACGATTGCGCCAAGTTGTGGGTGTCTTCCTTGGTCGTGGCTTCTCTTGTCGCGTGCGAGTCCAGCGAACGGCGACGGATGGAAGCTGGAGGAAACGCCGATGGGAGGATGCGTGTTCTGGCAGGGGGGGCCATCGTGGCGCCCTGGGCGTCTTCGCCCGATGAGGAGACGGTCATCGCGCCCTCCCACCTCGTCGACGCAATTCCCGCCCGGAACGCCGATGGAACCGTCAATGCCGTGGTCGAGATCCCCGCGGGAACCACGGCCAAGTTCGAAGTCGAGCCCGATAGCGGCGAGCTCAAGTGGGAATACCGGGACGGGGTTCCCCGTGTGGTTCCGTTTCTCGGATATCCGGGTAATTATGGCCTGATCCCCTCTACGCTCCTCCCGAAGAGTGAGGGGGGGGACGGCTATCCACTGGACGTCCTGGTGATCGGGCCGGCGTTGGGACGGGCGGAAGTCTCTCGAGTGCGGGTGATCGGGGTTCTTAGGCTTTCGGATGAAGGGGAAATCGACGACAAGCTCATCTGCGTTCCTTTGGAAAGTGAGCTACCGAGCCCCTTCACCGCTTTACGCGATATCGCCGATCTCGAACGCGACTACCCAACGGTTCCGGAGATACTGAAGCTTTGGTTTCTCGGCTACGATGGGCCCGGCGTCACCGAGTTTCGAGGTTGGGGAGGCTCGGGCGAGGCGATGGAGCTTCTTCGGCAGGCGGAGGCCGCGTACCAGCGCGGTGAAGGTGCTGCGACGACGCATCATTAACGCTTGGTCGGCCGAAATCTCGACAAACGATAGTCGTTGACTACGCGCAGGAGCACATTATATAAATGTGTGTTTGAACGGTTGGGTTGGGAACTAGCCGAACCCCCTCCTCTCTTTTTCCCGCCCGTTGAAACCACCCCAGCTTGATGGGCTCTCGGTCGCAAGATCCCCATCCTCGAGAGCGTTACCGAACGGAATGGTTGTGTCAGGAGGACGGGGAATATGCGGTCCTTGATCTCTCGCGCCCTGAGCGGCCGGCCATTTTCCAGGCCGAAGCTCCGGGTGGGGCGTGGTGTCACGATCGGTCTTGCCGTTTCATCTTTGATGGTCACCTTGGGAGCGGCCCAGAATCCCGAACGCGATCTGCATCTGGTTCGCACCCTTCCGGCGGCCGAATGGACCGAAACGCATGCCGCGGGCCTCGGCTTTTCCACGCGGGCCGATTCGTTCATCGTCTTGCTTGCGAACGAGGATGGCGCTGGGGATTACTCGGAGCTCGGCTTGATGCAGCCTCCGGGCACCTTGCGCAGACGCATAAGCATGCCGTTCTCGATCCCGGATGCGCTCAACGCAACCTTCGACAACCATGGTCACCGCTTGATCGCAGTAATCGATGATCGATTGTTCTTCCTCCGGGTGAATCGGAATGCTTTCACCGAGACCGGCGCGGAAGCCGGGTATTTGAGCGAGCCCCTCGAGCTCGGGGATGCTCGAGGGCTGACATCGGATCCGGCGACGGGGGACGTCTACATCCTCGACGGCTCCGGCCCGCGGCTCCTTGTTCTGAAGCCGGATGGCTCCACCGATCGAGTCGTTCCGGTCGAGTCGGTCGACTTGTCTCGGAGTCGGCTGACGGATCCGCGGGGCATCGCTTTCGATCCTTCGACCGGGCATTTCTACGTGTTGAGTCCTCCGCAAGGCCGAGTGTTCGAGCTCACTCCGGAGGGCATCGTCGTAGCCAGTCGCGACGTGTCCCACCTGAGTCTGGCCGGAGTGACGGGCATGGCGTTCGCTCCGAGCACGGATTCGACCGACGATTCCAACGTCTGGAACCTCTACCTGAACGATGGAAGCGAGTTGGGCGCGTCTTCGCCAAGCGAGGATCCGACCGCCGCAGGCTCGAGGGCTCGATTCTCACGCGCGTCAGCCGCGACGAGCCTTTACGAGCTGTCGACGATCGCGCCGACGGTCCTGGCACCTACGGCAACCGGCACTCTGGTTCAGGTCATCGATACCTCGCTGTTCTCGCCTCCGAGTCCCGATCCGGCCGGTATCGCCTATCTCACCTCTACGGGAAGGCTGTTGCTGAGCGATTCCGAGGTCAACGAAACGAGCCTCTATCAAGGGGTGAATGTTTTCGACATGACGTTTTCGGGGAACGTAGTCGATGGTTTCAATACGCTGGCCTATGCGGACGAGCCGACGGGCGTGGCGTTCAACCCCAATAATCTCCATCTCTTCATTTCCGACGACACGACACCTCACGTCTACGAGATCGACCCGGGGTCCGATGGGACCTATGCGACATCCGACGATATCGTCACATCGTTCGCGACCGCCGTTTTTGGCAGCGGCGATCCCGAGGGGGTTACTTACGACACTTGGTCCGATGTGCTCTTTATCGTCGATGGAGTGAACAGTGAAGTCTACCGGGTGGACCCCGGTGCCAACGGACTGTTCGATGGCGTGCCGCCGGCAGGAGACGATGAGGTCGCGAGTTTCGATACCGCCAGCCTCGGCGTGTCGGACCCCGAAGGAATCGCCTTCGACACCGACGGAGGCCACCTCTATATCGTTGGCAAGCCGGCTTCCCAGATAGCGCATGTTACGACCGACGGATTCCTGCTTCGAACCATCGACATTTCCTCTGCCAATGCGTTGAAGCCGGCCGGGCTAGCCTACGGCCCCGGGAGCGTCGACCCGCTGTCGATGAGCCTCTGGGTCGCGGCGCGTGGTGTCGACAACGACGCCGATCCGAACGAGAACGATGGAAAAGTCTACGAGATCTCCATCCCCGGAAGCGTCTCGCCCGGAAATCAACCTCCTTCCGTTTTCGCCGGTCCGGACCAATCCATCACGTTCCCCGAAGTCGCGGTGCTCGATGGGACCGTCACTGACGACGGCATTCCTTCGACTTCATCACTCACGACGACTTGGAGCCAGTCGAGTGGTCCGGCCAACGCGACTTTCGCCAACCCCAATGCCCAGGACACGACGGTCAGCTTCCCTTTGCCGGGCGTCTACATTCTGCAGCTGGGCGCGGATGACGGCGAGCTGCTCGACGCCGACACGATCACGATCACGGTGGCGGGAACCGGGGGTGAAAGCGTCGTCGACCTCCGAATCCAGAGAAGCTCCGATGATGCAGAGGAAGGGCCGCTGGCGGTAGACCTTTCCAGCTCCGACCTGG